>DATLTS010000046.1 GCA_035533475.1 Mycobacteriales bacterium
GGATTCGGGTGAGGTGCTGGCCCGGGGCAACGTCGTCCTCGAGGGCTACTGGCGGCAGCCGGAGGCCACCGCGGAGGCCCTCGAAGGAGGCTGGTTCCACACCGGCGACGGGGGACTGCTCGACGACGAGAACTACCTGACCATTTCCGACCGCAAGAAGGACGTCATCATCACCGGCGGCGAGAACGTGTCGTCGATCGAAGTCGAGGACTGTCTCTACCAGCTCGACGGCATCGCCGAGTGCGCAGTCATCGGCATCCCGGATGCGAAATGGGGAGAGACGATCAAGGCGGTCGTGGTGACCTCCGCCGGGTCCCGGCTTGACGCCGCAGCCGTCATCGCGCACTGCAAGCAGCGGTTGGCCGGCTACAAGGCTCCCACCTCGGTTGACTTCGTGGACGCCATCCCACGAACCGCGACCGGCAAGGTGCAGAAATACAAGCTCCGGGAACCGTACTGGCGGGATCGGAACCGCCAGGTGAACTGAGCGCTACCACAGCTCGGACCCGATCCCGGGCGCTGCGGGACCGGGGAAATTCAAGGCACCGAGACCGAGGTGAGCACGGACCCGACCACCTCGGAGCGGCGTACCGGATCCACCAGCGGGCGCTCGTCGCGTCCCACGACGTAGAACGCATCGACCGCGTCGGTGCCCAACGTGCTGACCCGCGCCGCCCGCACGTCCAGGCCGCAGTCGCTGAGTGCCCGGGTGATCCGGTAGAGCAGGCCCGGTGAGTCGTGGGCACGAACCTCGACGACGGTGGCCTGACTCGACGCGTCGTCGACGAACACCACCCGCGGGGGGACCGTCGATCCGGGGCGTCGGTAGGCGCGGTCGCGGTCCGCGAGCCGGTCACCGAGGGCGAGCGCGTCGTCGAAGGCGTACCGGATGTCGGCGCGGACGAGATCCCAATCCGGGGGCGATCCGAACCGGGGGGTGACGTCGAAAACGGTGACCGCGGTGCGCCCCACCGTGGCGGCGGTCGCCGCCCGCACGTCGAGGCGGTGCAAGGCGAGAACGCCGGCCGAGCGCCAAAGCAGGCCGGGGCGGTCCGGGGCCACGACGGTGACCTCGTGACCGGCTGGCCGATCCTCGACATGAACGGCGAACTCGCCGCGCTGGGCCAGCTCGCGCTGGCTGGGGTTGAGCCGATCAGGGGCGTCGCGGGCCCACACCGCGGCTCCACCCGCGACCGCGAGGGCGGAGTCGACCCGCCGGACCAGTTCACCAACCAGGCCGGCCTTCCAGTCGCCCCAGGCGGCCGGCCCGGTGGCCTTGCCGTCCGCCTCGGTGAGTGCGTGCAGGACCGCCAGGGTGTCCCGGTCGCGCACCGCGTCGACGACGAAGGCGACCGTCGCCGGATCGTCAAGGTCGCGTCGGGTTGCCGTGTCGGCCAGGAGCAGATGGTGGCGCACCAGCGTGCCGACCGTATCGACGTCCGCCGAAGGCAAGCCGACCCGCCGAGCGACACCGGCGGCCACGGGCACGCCGGTCACCGCGTGATCGCCCGGGAATCCCTTCCCGATGTCGTGGAGCAGCGCCCCCAGCAGAAGCAGGTCGGGGCGAGCGACCTGCCGGGTGAGGGCGGCCGCCTCCGCCGCGGCCTCGGTCAGATGGCGATCCACGGTGAACCGGTGATAGGCGTTGCGCTGCGGCCGGCACCGCACGCGGTCCCACTCGGGCAGGATCCTGGTAAGCAGGCCCGCCTGATCGAGCGCCTCGAGGACGAGGACGGCCGGCGGACCGGTGCCGAGCAACCCGAGCAGGGCGTCCCGAGCAGCCGCCGGCCACGGGTCCGGCAGCGGGGCCGATTCAGCGACCAGCCGCTCGAGTGTGTGCCGGGCCAGGGCGAGGCCGGACTGCGCCGACGCGGCGGCCGCCCGCAGCAGCAGCGCCGGGTCCTCGGCGGGAACGGCGTCCCGCGCCAGGACGACTTCGCCGGCCTGTGCGACGACGCCGTCGGCGAGCGGCGTTCGGGTGGCGGGCACGCGACCCCGACGCCACGGCAGCCGGGAAGTCGGGGGCGCAAGCGCGGCGAGCACCCGGCGAGAGGTGCTGTCCAGGCCGAAGGCGATCGTCCGGGCGGCGCCGTACACAGCCGTCATGAGGGCGTCGGCGTCGGAATAGCGGAGCCCGGCGGCCACCCCGTCTTGCTCCTGAAGGACCAGCCGGTCCGACCCACGTCCGGTCCGCCGGTGCAGCTCGACGCGTACGTCGAGCAGGAGTTCGTATCCGGCGCGAATCGCCGGGTCCGGCGCGTCGACCATCCAGGCGGCGGCCGCCGCGTGGATGGCGTGGACGTCGCGCAAACCGCCGCGGGCTTCTTTCAGGTCGGGCTCCAGCAGGAAGGCGAGCTCGCCGAAACGGGCCGCCCGCTCGCGGGCGCTGTCGAGCAGATCGGGCAATCGCCGCCCGGCGTCGCCCCGCCAGGCTGCCCGAACGGCATGTCCCAGCGAGCTCGTCAGCGTCGAGTCTCCGGCGATGTGCCGCACGTCCAGCAACCCGAGTGCGGCCTTGAGGTCGGTGCGGGCGACGCCAACGGCCTCGGCGACGGTCCGCACCGCGTGGTCGAGGCCGACTCCGGAGTCCCAGATCGGATACCAGATCCGGTCGGCGATAGCGCCGACATCGCGCCGCCCCGCGTGCAGGAGGACGAGATCGAGGTCACTGCCGGGCGCGAGCTCTCGCCGCCCGTAGCCCCCGACCGCGACGAGCGCCACGTCCGGCTCGTCGCCGAGCAGGCCGATCAGCCAACGGTCGGCGAGTTGGGTGAGCTGCTCGCGCAGCTCCGCCGGCGGCAGCGCGGGCCGGGCAAGCAATTCGGCCCGGGCTGCGCGCAGATTCACAGCGCGTCGGCACCCCGTTCCCCGGTGCGCACGCGGACCAGGTCGTCTACCGGGACGGTCCACACCTTGCCGTCCCCGATCTTTCCGGTGTGCGTCGCGGCCACGATCGCCTCAACGACCCGCTCGGCGTCTGCGTCGTCGACGACGATGTCGACGCGCACCTTCGGTACGAAATCGACGGTGTACTCCGCCCCCCGGTAGACCTCGGTGTGCCCACCTTGGCGCCCGAAGCCCTGCACCTCGCTCACGGTGATCCCCTGCACCCCGAGCGCCTGTACCGCCGCCTTGAGGTCGTCCAGCTTGAACGGCTTGACGATCGCCGTGACCAGTCGCATGTGCCGATCCTCCCGTGTCCGAGCTCAGAGCGCGTCAGGGCCCCGCTCACCAGTGCGCACCCGGACGAGTTCTTCGACCGGGACCGTCCACACCTTGCCATCACCGACCTTTCCGGTCTGGGCCGCGGCCACGATCACGTCGACGACACGCACCGCCTCGGCCGCTTCAACGAGGATCTCCACCCGCACCTTCGGCACGAAATCGATCGTGTACTCAGCTCCCCGGTACACCTCGCTGTGCCCGCGTTGACGGCTGTAACCCTGAACCTCACTCACCGTGAGACCCGTCACCCCGCAGGCAACGAGGGCGGCCCTGACGTCTTCGAGCCGATGGGGCTTGACGATGGCCGTGACGAGCTTCACGCGCCGTCCGCCCCGAGGGAGCCGGCCCGGACGGCCCGGACGGCCCGGACGGCCCGGCTCGCGGGCATGGCCGACCGCCCGCCTGCGAGCCACAGGGCACTGTCAAGATCCATCCGGCGGCCTCCGGTCAGTCGCGGGGGACGCGCCTGAGCCTCGCCGAGCATCGTTTCCCGCCGGCTTCGGCGGCGTTTCACTCCGGTGACCGGGCGTTACCGGCGTGTGAACTCCTCGGCGGGGGTGTCCGGGGTGTCGCCGAGCAGCGCGTCGACGAACGCCTCGGGTTCGAACGGCGCCAGATCATCGGGTCCTTCGCCGAGCCCCACCAGCTTCACCGGGACGCCGAGTTCGCGCTGCACGGCGATGACGATGCCGCCCTTGGCCGTGCCGTCGAGTTTGGTCAGCGCAATGCCTGTGACGTGAACGGCCTCGAGAAAAACCCGGGCCTGCACGACACCGTTCTGCCCGGTGGTGGCGTCGAGAACCAGCAGCACCTCCCCCACCGCCGCCTGCTTCTCGACTACCCGCTTGAGTTTGCTGAGCTCGTCCATGAGACCGGTTTTCGTGTGCAACCGGCCGGCTGTGTCGATGACGACCGTGTCCGAACGACGGTCGATACCGAGCTTCACGGCCTCGAAGGCGACGCTCGCCGGATCCGATCCCTCGGCGCCACGGACAACCTCGGCGCCCACCCGGCCGGCCCAGGTCGCCAGCTGTTCGGCGGCGGCGGCCCGGAAGGTGTCTGCGGCGCCGAGGACGACGCTACGACCGTCCGCCACGAGCACCCGGGCGAGCTTCCCGCAGGTGGTCGTCTTGCCGGTGCCGTTGACGCCGACGACCAGCAGCACGGCGGGGATGCCGTCCGCCGCCGTGGTCGACAGCGATCGGTCGGCCTCGCCCACGGCGAGGATCAGCTGCTCCCGGAGCAGCGCCCGGAGCTCGACCGGGCCGCGGGCGCCGCGAACCCGGACCTGGGTCCGCAGCGCATCGACGAGTTCCCGGGTGGCGGCGACCCCGACGTCGGCGGCGAGCAGCGTGTCCTCGACGTGCTCCCAGGCGTCGTCGTCGAGGACATCGCGGGCCAGGAGGGAGAGCAAACCGCGACCCAAGGTCGACTCCGAGCGGGCCAGCCGGCCACGGAGGCGGACCAGGCGGCCGTCGCTGGGGAGCGGCGCCTCGAGCCCCGGAGCGGGGAGCGGCGCCTCCATCTCCGGGGCGGCGAGCGGCGCCTCGAGTCCCGGAGCGGGTGGCGGCGACTCGACCGCCCGGCCCGGAGGCCCCACGAGCGGCTCCGGGCCCCGTCCACGGCGGCTTCGCAGCGCGGTGATCGAGGCGGCAGCCGCCGCCAGGACGACGACTGCGATCGCGAGATACAGGTAGAGCACGGACGGCATCCTCGCAAACCGCCCCGGGGCCCGACGATGCGGTCCTACCGATCAGTAACGGATCGGGTCCGAGTCATTACGAGGTGTAGTCATTTTGGAGGATCTTCGTAACGAACCGGTGATATCGGAATCGCCGCCTCCGATAGTAGGTGGCGCCGCCCGGACCCGGCGGCAGACAACTGGAGTCCGGTGACAGCGATCGCTTCCCCGCACCCGCTCTCGGCGCGCACGGCGGCCCGACTTTCCGGCGCCCTGTTCGTGCTGTGTGGCTCGCTCGTGGCCATTGTCGCGGCGGTGCTGCCGAACGCGCCGGGGACCAACCGGCCCGTCCTCACCGCGATCGGGCTGGTGGCTGCGGGCTGTGGGGTCCTCGTCTGGGTTCTGCCATGGGACCGCTGGCCGCGGATCGCCACGCTGACCCTGGTGCTCCCGGCGTGGCTGCTGATCGCGCTGCACAACACGTTCACGCGGGCCGACGGCTTCAAGTACTCGATCTTCTTCGCGGTCACCTTCGCCTGGATGGGGCTGACCCACCGACGGGGAACGAGCTCGGCGGTCTGGCCGCTGGCGCTGGTGGCCTACCTCGCCCCGCTGACCGTCGTTCCCCATGTCCCGGCGGCGGCCTGGTCGGCCGTCTACATAGTCCCGGTCTGCGTGCTGATCGGGGAGACCGTCGCCTGGGTGACCGGGCGGCTCGGCGACACCGAACAGGAGCTGCGCTCCGGCCAGGAGCTGTGGCGCGGTCTGTTCGTCGAGTCGCCGCTGCCGATGTGGATCTTCGAGCGACCGGGGCTCGCTTTCCTCGACGTCAACGCCGCCGCCATCCAGCAGTACGGCTGGACCCGGGAGGAGTTCCTCTCTATGACCCTGCTGGACATCCGGCCGGTCGAGGCACATGCCGCCCTGCGCGAGGCGACCGCCGACCCCGCCGCCCACCAGTCCGCCATCTGGGAGCACCGCACGAAGGGTGGCACGCGGATCGATGTCGAGGTGCGGAGCTGCCCGGCAACCGGATTCCGGGCCGAGGCCTACGTCGTGGTCGCTCGCGACGTAAGCGACGAGCGGCGCGCGGCGGATGCCCTGGCCCGCCAGCTCGTCCACGACCCGCTCACCGGCCTGCCCAACCGCGCCCTGCTCCTCGACCGGCTCCAACAGTCGGTGGAGCGCCGGCCCCGGGTCGCCGCCCTGCTCATCGACATCGATCGATTTCGGCTGGTCAACGATCAGCTCGGCCCGGATGCCGCTGACCGGGTCCTGCGCGCGCTGGCCGAGCGGCTCGCCGATCTGGTCGGCCCGGCCCGCACGCTCGGCCGGATGGACGGGGACGCCTTCCTCGTCATCTGCGAGGACGGGGGGAGCGCCGAGCAGGTCGCCGAGGACATCCTGCGCGAGGTGTCCCGCCCGATGATCATCGATGGGCGGCAGCTCACGATCACCGTGAGTGTCGGCCTGGCCCGGCACGCCGGCCCGATGGACGCGGCCGATCTGCTGCGCGAGGTGGAGAACGCGCTGGGGGTGGCAAAGCAAGCCGGGCGCAACCGGGTCGTCGGGCTGGACTCGCAGGCCCGGGACCGGGCCTGGCAGCGCCGGGAGCTCGAGCGCCGGCTCCCCGACGCCGTGTCCACGGGCCAGCTCGTCCTGTATTTCCAGCCGATCGTGAGCCTCGCCGACCAAAGGGTGACCGGCGCGGAGGCCCTGATCCGGTGGCGCACCCCGGAGCACGGCCTAATCCTCCCCGACCACTTCCTGCCGATCGCCGAGGAGCTCGGACTACTCCCGCAGATCGACAGCTGGGTCTTGCTCGAGGCCTGCCGGGCCTACGCCCGCTGGTGCGGGCAGGGCAATCTGGCCGCGCCGGACCACGTGTACGTCAACGTCACCCCGGCCCAGCTGGCCCAGGCCCCCTTCCCGGAGTTCGTCCAGAGCGTGCTCGCCGCGACCGCAGTCCCGCCGGACGCGCTCTGCCTCGAGCTCACCGAGCACACCCTGATCGCCGAGGATCCCGGGACCCACGCGACCCTGGAGCGGCTGCGTCGAATCGGGGTAGGGCTGGCGGTGGACGACTTCGGGGCCGGGTTCGCGTCGTTCGGCTACCTGCGCCATCTCCCGGTGACGACGCTGAAGATCGACCGCTCGTTCGTCGCCGACCTGCCACACAATCCGCATGACGTGACCATCGTCAGCAACATCGTCCGGCTGGCCGACGAACTGGGACTCACCGCCGTCGCCGAAGGCATCGAGACCCCCGCCCAGGCTCAGGCCCTGCGGGACCTGGGCTGCGCGAACGGCCAGGGCTACCGCTGGGCACGCCCGACGGCCGAGCCCGAATTCGTCGACTGGCTGGCCGAGTGGCAAGGCGACCATCCGCACGCGGTCCGTTCCGAGCATCTCTCGTCGGTGGCGACCGTGAGCCGGCTGCACCCGAGGCCCCCCGAAGTGCTCAGGCCGGCTCGACCTCACGGATCCGCTGGGAGATCACCTGCGTGATCCCGTCCCCGCGCATGCTCACCCCGTAGAGGGAGTCGGCGGCCTCCATGGTTCGTTTCTGGTGGGTCACCACCAGCAGCTGTGAGGTGTCCTTCAGCTCGGCGAGCAAGTCGACCAGGCGCGCCAGGTTCCGGTCGTCGAGCGCCGCCTCGACCTCGTCGAGCACGTAGAACGGCGAGGGCCGGGCCCGGAAGATCGCGACCAACAGCGCGATGGCGGTGAGCGAGCGCTCCCCCCCGGACAGCAGAGACAGTCGCTTCACCTTCTTGCCCGGCGGGCGGGCCTCCACGTCCACCCCGCTGGTCAGCAGGTCGGCGGGGTCGGTGAGCACGAGCCGACCCTCTCCGCCGGGGAAGAGGGTCGCGAACACCTGCCCGAATTCGCGGGCCGTGTCGTGATAGGCGGCAGCGAAGACCGCCTCGACCCGGTCGTCTACCTCCTTGACCACGGTCAGCAGGTCCCGGCGGGTGGCCCGCAGGTCCTCGAGCTGCTCGGCGAGGAATTTCTGCCGCTCCTCCAGCGCGGCGTACTCCTCGAGCGCGAGCGGGTTGACCCGGCCGAGCACGGCGAGGGCACGTTCGGCCGCCCGGGCCCGCTTCTCCTGCTCCTCCCGGACGTAGGCGACCGATCCGGCGGCTTCGCGAGCGGGTTCGGCGTCCGCCTCGGTGAGCACGGGGACGGGGGCCTGGGGACCGTACTCGCCGACCAGGGTGGCCTCGTCGACCCCGTACTCCTCGACCGCCTTCGTGGCGAGGGCCTCGACCCGGGCCCGCTGCTCGGCCCGGAGCAGCTCGTCGCGGTGCACGGCGTCGGTCAGCGTGGCCAGTTCGGTGGCCAGCTCGCGAACCCGGCCGCGAACTCCGAGCAGCTCACCTTCGCGAACCGTGCGGCCCTCTTCGGCCGCCGCCCGCTCCCGGGCGGCGGCGGCGAGCGAGGTTTCGACGCTGCGGGCGGCGATCGCACCGGCCCGGGCCACCGCCGCGGCGACAGCGGACTCGCGGGCACGGCGGGCTCGAGCCGCGACCGCTGCCGCCCGGGCGGCCCGCTCGGCGGCGGCCGCCGCGGCCAGCGCCTGGGCCCGCTCGGTGACCGCGCGGAGCCGCTCCTCGCCGGTCCGGACCGCGAGCCGCGCATCGACCTCGGCGACCCGGGATTCGGCGCACGCGAGGGCCAGCCGGTCCCGTTCCGCGCTGCCGGGCTCCTCGGCTGCCGGGGCGGCCTGCGCATTCGCCAGCCGTTCCTCGAGCTCGAGGAGCTCACCCGCCCAGCGTTCCCGGTCCGCCGTGGCCTGGTCGCGGGCTCGGGCCAGCCGTTCCGTCTCGGCCTGGGCGGCCCGGGCGGCCGCGCCGAGCTGCCCCAGCCGCTCGGCAACCGCGGCCTGCCGAGCGTCGGATTCGTGAAGTTCGCCGAGCGTCGCATCGAGCTCGACCTGCCACCGGTCGCGCTCCGCGATGGCCGCACCGAGAGCGAAGCGCAGCCGCTCGCAACGATGCCCCGTCTCGACGAGACGGGCGTCGGCATCGTCGAGGGCGACCTGAACCTCGAGCCGGCTCGGCACCCGAGCCGATCCCCCCGCGGCCCACCCGGCTCCGAGCTGGTCCCCCGCGGCGGTGACCGCGCACAGCGACGGGTCGGCCCGAACCACCCGCCGGGCGGCCGCGAGGTCGTCGACGACTACTACGTGGCCGAGCAGCCGACCCAACGCCGCAGAGAACTCGGGGGGCGCACTCACGCACTCGAGCGCCCAACGCCCCTCCGGTGCCTGGCCCCGGCGGTCCGGCACCGCTGCGGCTCCGCCCACGAGCAGCCCGACCCGGCCGGCGTCATCGGCCTTGACCAGCTCGAGTGCCGTCACCGCGCCGTCGACCGACCCGACGGCGATCGCGTCGGCGGCGACCCCCAGGGCCGCGGCGAGCGCGGTCTCGAAACCCGGCGCGACGGCGAGGATGCTGGCGACCGCGCCGACCAGGTCGGGAAGGCGCTCGCGGGCATCGAGCAGGGCCGCTCCCGCGTCGCCACGCTCGAGGGACAGCGCGAGGGCCTCGCGGCGGCCCAGCAGCAGGCTGCGGTCGCGCTCGGCCTCCCGCTCCTCCGCCTCGAGCCGGCGAACCTGCTCGGCCGCGGCCTCGACGGCGGCCGCGGCCGTCTCGTAACGCTCGTCGAGCCCGGCCTCGCCGGCGTCGAGGCCGGCGATGTCGGCTTCGATCGCCTGAAACTCGCCCTGCGCCACACCGGCCCGGGTGCTGGCCTCGTCGACCGCCGCCCGCAGCCGTCCGATCTCGGCGTCCGCCGCTGCGGCCCGCGATCGCAGTGCGGCCACCTGCCCGGTGAGCCGAGCCAGCCCTTCCCGCCGGTCGGCCACGGCCCGCACCGCGGCGACCAGTCGGCTCTCCTCCGCGGCCAACTCGGCCTCGAGCCCGGCCCGCGCGTCGGCCGCGGCCCGAAGGCTCAGCTGATCCCGGGCCAGCTCCTCCGCCAGCTTCGCCTGCTCGCCGCGGACCGCCGCCGCCTCGGCGTCCAGCGCGTCCGGGTCGGGACCGGTCCGGTCCGCGTCGTCGGCGGCGGCCAGGTGCCGACCCCGCTCGGCCGCCAACGCCGCGACGCCGCGAAGGCGCTCGGCGAGGGAGCTGAGTCGATACCAGGTCTCCTGGGCTCGGGACAGCAGCGGGACGGCCTCGAGCAGTTCGGCCTCGAGGCGGGCTTCCCGGGCGGTCGCCTCGGTGAGCATGCCCTCGACCTCGACCCGTCGCGACCGGATCGCCGTCTCGTCGGCCACCTCGCTGTCCAGTGCCGCGGTGAGCGTGACGAGGTCCTCGGCGAGCAGCCGGAGCCGGGCGTCGCGGAGGTCTGCCTGGATCACCGCCGCCCGGCGGGCGACTTCGGCCTGCCGCCCGAGCGGTTTGAGCTGACGGCGCAGCTCGGCGGTGAGGTCGGTGATCCGGGTCAGGTTGGCCTGCATGGCCTCCAGCTTGCGGAGCGCCTTCTCCTTGCGCTTGCGGTGCTTGAGGACTCCGGCGGCTTCCTCGATGAACGCCCGCCGGTCCTCCGGTCGGGCGGAGAGCACCGCGTCGAGCTGTCCCTGGCCGACGATGACGTGCATCTCTCGGCCGATGCCGGAATCGGAGAGCAGCTCCTGAACGTCGAGCAGCCGGCACGGCGAACCGTTGATCGAGTATTCGCTGTCCCCGGACCGGTACATCAACCGGCTGATCGTCACCTCGGCGTAGTCGATCGGAAGCGCCCCGTCGGCGTTGTCGATGGTCAGCACGACCTCGGCCCGGCCGAGCGGCGGCCGGCCGGCCGTTCCGGCGAAGATGACGTCCTCCATCTTGCCGCCGCGCAGCGACTTGGCACCCTGCTCGCCGAGCACCCAGGCGATCGCGTCGACCACGTTCGACTTTCCCGACCCGTTGGGCCCGACGACACAGGTGATTCCCGGCTCGAAACGCAACGTCGTCGACGACGCGAAGGACTTGAACCCGCGCAACGTGAGGCTCTTCAGGTGCACGCGGCTCGCTCCGGGGCCATCTGGCCGGATCGTGACGGAGGGGAAGTCCGTTCGACCCTACTCGTCGGTCCCCGGCGCCGGCGCGTAACGCACCGGCACAACCGTCCGGAAATGGGCTGGGAAGAGGGCAGCGGCGCCCTCGGCGGAACCGAGCGGTCAGGCCAGCGCGGGCTCGCCGGCCACTTCGGCCGCCGAGTCGGGCACGGAGATCGCCAGCATGTCGTCGGAGACGCGGACCGACTCGACGAGCCGGTCGTTGATCTGGCGCAGCTGGCTCAGCTCCGCCTCGAGATCGTGCACCTGCCGCCGCAGCCGATGAACCTCGGCCGTGAGACGGGGGTCGGGGCCGAGCCCGACGTGGCCGAACAGGGCCTTCGCCATCTTCGGAGTCCTCCGCAGTGAGGCACGTGATGCGCGAGCTGGTGGGCGATGGAGGCTCGCAGGGGGTCATTTGAGGGTGACACGCTCCGCCGCGCCGGTCAAGCCCCAGGTTACGGGTTCATCACGACTTGAGTCCCGATGGCTCAATCTTACGCCGGGTCGAGGAGGCCACCGGAGTGCACGGCGCGCCCTTCGGGTGGGTCATCGAGGGGCCCGGCGGGGAGGTGGTTGGCAACCGGGGCAGAAATACGAGGAGCGGTTCATGAACGGGTCACGCCGGACCGGGCGGCCGCAGCGCGGACATGGCTGGCCCGCGCGACCGTAGACCGCGAGTTCCCGCTCGAAGTG
Organism: Mycobacteriales bacterium; assembly: GCA_035533475.1. NCBI lineage: Bacteria > Bacillati > Actinomycetota > Actinomycetes > Mycobacteriales > Mycobacteriales bacterium. The sequence continues at coordinate 11,652 of DATLTS010000046.1, forward strand.
GCCGCGCTCCCCCTCGACGTTGACATAGAGCGCGTCGAAGCTCGTCCCCCCGGCCGCGAGCGCCTCGGTGAACACCTCGCGGACCCCGGCGAGGACCCGCACCACCTCCCCCCGCCGCAGCGTCGAGGTCGGCCGGGCGTAGTGCAGCCGGGCCCGCCACAGCGCCTCGTCGGCATAGATGTTGCCGATCCCGGAGACGAGGGTTTGATCGAGCAATGCCCGCTTGAGCCCGGTGTTGCGACGCCGGATCGCGGCGACGCATCCGGGCTCGTCGAACTCGGGGTCGAGGGGGTCACGGGCGACATGGGCGATGCTCGGCGGAACGGGATACCCATCTTTTACGACAGCCAGCCCACCGAACGTCCGCTGGTCCCGGAACCGCAACTGCGGGCCGAGGTCGGCGAAGCTCAGACGAGCCCGCAGGTGCCCCGGGTCGACGAACCCGGGGGGAGCGACGACGAACTGCCCGCTCATGCCCAGGTGGGCGGCCAGTGCCTCACCCGAGTCCAGCGGGAGCCACAGGTACTTGCCCCGGCGGCGAGCCGACTCGATCCGCCGACCGATCAGCCGGGCCGCGAAATCCTCCCCGCCGGCGAGGTGGCGGCGCAGCGTGCGCGGTCCGGAGACCTCGACCGCGGCGATGGTGCGCCCGACGACATGGCGGTCGAGCCCGGACCGGACGACCTCGACCTCGGGAAGCTCCGGCACCGGTTAGTCCCCCGCGGCCCGCAGCCGCTCGGCCAGGGTCAGCCACGCGGCCTCGGCGGCGCGCTGTTCGGCTTCCTTCTTGCTCCGGCCATGTCCGGACCCGAGGACGTCGCCGTCGATCCCGACGGTGGCCTCGAAGTTCTTCTGATGGTCGGGGCCGCTCTCGTCGACCTTGTAGTCGGGGGCCCCGTACTCCCCGGTCGAAGCCAGCTCCTGAAGCGAGGTCTTCCAGTCGAGGCCGGCCCCACGCTCCACGGCGTCGATGATGAGCGGATCGAACAGCCGGTGGACGAGTCCGGTGGCGGCGGCGATCCCCTGGTCGACGTAGACCGCCCCGATCAGCGCCTCGAGGGTGTCGGCGAGGATCGAGGACTTGTCCCGCCCCCCGCTGGTTTCCTCGCCGCGGCCGAGCCGAACCGAATCGCCGAGGTCGAGGCTGCGGGCGACGTCGGCCAGGGCACGGGAATTGACCACGGCGGCTCGCAGCTTGGCGAGCTGCCCTTCGGCGAGGTCGGGGTGACGGTGGTAGAGGCTGTCGGTGACGACCAGGCCGAGCACGGCATCGCCGAGGAACTCCAGCCGCTCATTGGTGGGCAGGCCGCCATGCTCGTAGGCGAAAGACCGGTGGGTCAACGCCTGGCAGAGCAGATCCGGGTCGAGGGTCAACCCGAGGGTGGCAGCCAGCGCGGTCGGATCGGCTGGCTCCGGGGTTCGGCTCACAGCCGGGCGACCGCGTAGTCCACGGCGTCCCCCACGGTGCGCAGATCCTCGAGATCGCCGTCGTCGATGTGGAACCCGGAAGCCGCCCGCGGGGCGAGCCGCTCCTCGACGATCTCGGCCATCTCGACGAGCGCCAGCGAGTCCGCGCGCAGGTCCTCGCGGAACGTGCTGTCCCGCCGAACCGTCGCTGGATCTATCTCGAGGACGGTGGCGATCGCGTCGCGGATCACCCCGAACACATCCGGTGGCCCGTCCGGCGTACTCACCGGGCCGCACCCACCGTGCGGCGGGACAGCAGGTCGGCGAGCACCGCCCCGGTCCGCACGACGAGCCCCTCGGTGGCCGCCCGGGCCGCGATCCGGATGCCGGAGGCGATCGCCCGCGGGTTCGCGGCGCCGTGACCGATCACCGCGACCCCGTTGACGCCGAGCAGGATCGCCCCGCCGAGCCGGTCCGGCTCGAGCCGCTCGTCGATCCGCGCCGGGCCGTCGATCGCCCCCAGGACCAGCCGGTACATCCCTTCCAGACCCTTGAGCAGGACGTTGCCGGTGAATCCGTCGGTGACGACGACGTCGGCCCGCTCCCCGAGGGGCACGTCATGACCTTCGACGTTGCCGACGAACCGGATCGGCAGTTCGGCGAGCACCTGGTGGGCGTCCTTGCGGAGCTGGTCACCCTTGCCCGGCTCCTCGCCCATGGACAGCAGCCCGACCCGCGGGTTCTCGATCCCCAGACCGATCTGGGCGTAGGCCACACCGGCCATCGCGAACTGGGCGAGCCGGTCCGGATCGGCGTGCACCCCGGCACCGGCGTCGAGCAGGACGACCGGGCCGTGCGCGGCCGGCACTACGACGGCCAGGGCCGGCCGGGACATCCCCGGCAGCCGACCGAGTACGAGCAGGGCCGCGGCCACCGCGGCTCCGGTGGATCCCATCGACACGGTGGCGTCGGCGGCGCCGTCGCGAACCAGCCGGGCCGCGACGCGCACGGTGGCGTCGCGTTTGGCCCGGACCGCGCGGGCCGGATCCTCGGCCATTCCGATCGATTCGGTGGCCGCGACGACGTCGAGCCGGTCCGCGAGCGGCCGGCCGGCGAGCAGTTTCGCCGCCAGGTCCGGCGGCCCGACCAGGGTGACCGCCAGGTCCGGCAGCTCGGCGCAGGCGAGCAGGGCGCCGTCGACGACGGCGGCCGGGGCACCCTCACCGCCGAGCAGATCCAGGGCGACGGTGAGCAGCCGGTCCGATCCGCTCACGGTCAGACGGTGAGGACGCGTCGGCCGTTGTAGAAACCGCAGACGGCGCAGGCGGCGTGCGGCAGCTTGGCCTGCTTGCATCTCGGGCAGTCGACCGTCGTGGGTGCGGTCGTCTTCCACTGGGAGCGGCGCGCGCGGGTGTTGCTGCGCGACATTCGGCGTTTCGGGACGGCCACGGTCAACTCTCCTCGTTCTCGTCGGTCACCAAGCGGAGGGCGGCCCAGCGGGGGTCGGCCTCGACGTGCATGTGGCCCGGTTCGACGTTGTCTAGCCGGGCGCCGCACCCTGGGCACAGGCCCGGGCACTCCGCCCGGCACAGCGGTGTGAGCGGAAGTGCGAGCACGACCGCGTCCCGGACCGCCGGCTCGAGGTCGATGAGGTCGCCCGCCAACCGGCCGGTCTCCTCGCCGGCGTCGTCGTACGCGAACAACTCCTGGAGCTCGGCCTCCACCTCGGCGGCGACCGGCTCCAGGCAACGTCCGCACTCGCCGGAAAGCGGAGCACGGGCGGTTCCCGACACGAGCACCCCCTCGACGACCGCCTCGAGCCTCAGATCGAGTTCGAGATCGGTGCCTTCGGGGACGCCGATGAGCTCGAGGCCGAACCCGCCCGGCGCCGGGACCGTCCGGCGGACCCGGCGCATCGACCCGGGGCGCCGCCCGAGTTCCCGGGTGTCGAGAACGAGCGGGGCGCGGGGATCGAGCCGGGGCGCAGTGTGATCGCGAGGCATGGTGAGGTTCGGTCTCAGGCAGACCGTAGGGGCATCCTACCGAACGGCGGTCAGTGCGGGAGCTCCGGCTCGTCCGGGTTCTCCTGGAGCCGGCTCAGCTCGTGCTGGCCGGCCAGCTTGGAGCGGCCGCGCTCGACGGCGGCGAGGGTCTTGTTGAGCACGATCTCGAAGTTCGCGAGCTTCTTGTCGACGTAGTCCTCGACCTCGGCCCGCATCTGGACCGCGGCGTCTTCCGCGTCGCCGACCAGCCGCTCGGCCTCGAGTGCGGCCTCCGCCACCACCTCGGTCTTCGCGATCAGGCGGGCCCGCTCATCCCGGGCCGCCGCGATGATCCGGTCGGCATCCTGCCTGCCCTCCTCGACCAGCTGGTCCCGGTCGCGGAGCAGGCGCCGGGCTTGGCTCATCTCCGCCGGCAGCATGGCTCGCAGCTCTTCGAGCTGGTTGAGCAGCTCGACGCGGTTGACCATGCACGAGGCGGACATCGGCATCGCCCGCGCCCCTTCGATCAGGCCGACGATCTCGTCCAGCTTGGCCGGTACATCCACGGGACCGGTCACTTCCGGGGGGTGGGCGGCCGGTCGGCGGCGTAGCGCGAGGCAACTCGGTCGGTGAGCCGGGTGAGCACGCTGAGCGGCACCAGTCCGGACACGTCCCCACCATAGGTCGCGACCTCCCGGACGAGGCTCGACGAGAGGAAACTGTAGAGCGGGTTGGTCGGCATGAACAGCGTCTCCACCCCGGCGAGGCTGTGGTTCATCTGGCCCATCTGAAGCTCGTAGTCGAAGTCGCTGACGGCCCGCAGGCCCTTGACGGCGACCTGGATCGACCGATCCCGGCAGAAGTCGACGAGCAGTCCGTAGAAGCTGGCGACGGTGACGTTGGGGTACTCGGCGACCACCTCACGCAGCATCTCCATCCGCTCGTCCACGTCGAACAGGCTGCTCTTCGACTTGTTGACGAGAACGGCCACGACGACCTCGTCGAACAGCCGGCTGGCCCGGCCGATGATGTCGAGATGACCATTGGTGACCGGGTCGAACGACCCGGGGCAGACCGCCCGTCGCACGCGCGTCCTCCTCAGCACGCCTCCGGCGGGGCGGCGGCGCGACCGTACCAAAGCCGAGCTTCACCGTAACGGCGGTCCCGGTCGGGGACCACCCCGGTGGGCCACCGCCAAGCGCCGTCCCGGACGGCCCGCTCCACGACGACGACCGCCCCGGCCGCCAACCAGCCACCGACCCGGAGTCGGCTCACCGTCGCCGCCAGCTCCTCGTCCCCTACCGCGTAGGGCGGGTCGGCGAAGGCGACGTCGAAGCGCTCGGGCGCGCCGGCGAGGTAGCGCCGCACGGCGAGCGGACGCACGACGGCACCGGGCAACCCGAGCCCGCGGGCATTGTCCGTCGCGGTCGCCACCGCCGTCCGGTCGGACTCGACGAGCACCACCCGCGCGGCGCCGCGGGACAGCGCTTCGAGCCCCACGGCGCCGGACCCGGCGTAGAGGTCGAGGAAACGGGCACCGGCGAGCGGGCCTCGAAGCGCCTCCAGAGTGGAGAACAGCCCCTCCCGGGCCCGGGCCGAGGTGGGTCGAGTCCGCTCCCCCGACGGCACGGCCAGCCGCCGGCCCCCGGCCGCCCCGGCGATGAGCCGGGTCACGCCTTCTCCAGAAACTCGGCGCGATCCTCGTCGAGGCTGGCCTCGACCGCCCGGGCCAGCTCCGGGTGACCGGCCAGCCCGGGGTCGGCCGCCACCAACGCGAGGGCCTCGGCCCGGGCCGCCTCGATCACGTCGCGGTGGCGCAACACCTCGAGCAGCCGCAGCCTCTTCTTCCGGCCGGACTGGGCCTCGCCGAGCACGTCGCCCTCCCGCCGCTGCTGGAGGTCGAGCTCGGCCAGCACGAATCCGTCGAGGGTCTCGGCGACCGCGTCGATCCGATCCCGGGCCGGCGTTCCGGCGGCGGCGGAGGTGACGAGCAGGCACAGCCCGGCAGCGCTGCCCCGGCCGACCCGCCCGCGCAGCTGGTGCAGCTGAGAGACCCCGAAACGGTCCGCGTCGAGCACGACCATGACCGTGGCGTTTGCGACGTCGACCCCGACCTCGATCACGGTGGTCGCGACCAGGACGTCGATCCGTCCCGCCGCGAACGAGGTCATGACGTCGTCCTTCGCCTCGGCCGGGAGGCGACCGTGCAGGGCCTCGACGCGCAGCCCGGCCAACTCTCGCTCACGCAACCCGGCCAGGACGTCGAGCACCGCGGCGCTCCCCTCGGCCTGCTCCTCCTCGCCGGCCGCCGTCGCGGCGTCGATCCGCGGGCAGACGACGTAGACCTGATGGCCGGCGGCCACCTCTTCGGTGACCCGCTGCCAGCTTCGCTCCAGCCAGGCGGGCTTCTCGCGGGCCGGTACGACCGACGTGGCGATCGGCGACCGGCCGGCCGGCAGTTCGGTGAGCACGCTGGTGTCGAGATCGCCGAACACGGTCATCGCCACCGTTCGCGGGATCGGCGTGGCCGTCATGACCAGCAGGTGCGGCGGGCGCGCCGCCTTGGCCCGCAACGCGTCGCGCTGTTCGACCCCGAACCGGTGCTGCTCGTCGACCACGACCAGGCCGAGATCGGCGAACTCCACGCTCTCCTCGAGCAATGCGTGGGTGCCGATGACCAGTCCGGCGCTCCCGTTCGCCGCCGCCGCGAGGGCATCCCGGCGGGCGGCGGCGCCGAGCGAGCCGGTGAGCAGCGCGATGCCGGTGGCCCGGTCGTCGCCGCCGAGCTGACCAGCCAGGGCGAGCGGCCCGAGCAGTTCAGCGATCGAGCGCGCGTGTTGATGTGCCAGCACCTCGGTCGGGGCGAGGAGCGCCGCCTGCCCGCCTGCATCGACGACGGTCAGCATCGCCCGAAGCGCCACCACCGTCTTGCCGCTGCCGACTTCGCCCTGAAGCAGTCGGTGCATCGGGTGCTCGCCGGCCAGTTCGGCCAGAATCGTCTCGGAGACCGCATGCTGACCGGCCGTGAGGGCGAACGGCAGCTGGGCGTCGAATCCGGCGAGCAAGCCGTCGGGACGGGGCCGGCGTGGCGTCGCCGGCTGGGCTCGGGCCGCTGCCCGGCGGCCGGCGAGCGCGACCTGGAGAAAGAAGGCCTCGTCCCAGATCAGGCGTTGCCTGGCTCGTTCGATCTCGGCCCGCGACTCCGGGCGGTGCACCAGCTGCAGGGCTTCGGCCAGTCCGATCAGCCCGTGCCGGTCACGCACGTCGGCCGGCACTGGATCCGCCAGGTCCTGGAGGCCGTCCAGCACGATCCGGACCGCTCGACTGATCGCCCAGGTGTTCGCCGCCGCCCCGGCCGGGTAGATCGGGATCAGCGGGCGGGCGAACTCGGCGATGTCCTCCTCGTCCTTGCCGTCGATCAGCAGGTAAGCCGGGTGGGAGAGCTGGCGAACCCTGTTGAAGACCTCGACCTTCCCGGCGAACAGGCCGCGGCGGCCGGGCGCCAACCGATCGAGCAGCCACCTCTTGGCGTTGAAGAAGGTCAGGACCAGCTTGCCGGTGCCGTCGGTGAGCTCGACCTTCAGCAGGCTTCCGGGGCGGCTCGAGTAGGGGATCAGTGCGCTCTTGTCGATGTCGGCGACCACGGTCGCGTATTCGCCGACCTGGAGCGAGCCGAGGTCGGTGAGCTGCCCGCGCTCCGCGTAGCGGCGCGGGTAGTGGTGCAGCAGATCGTTGACGGTCCGGATGTCGAGCCCGGCCAGCGCGTTGGCCGTCTTGTCGCCAACGACTCGCTTGAGCGGCTCGTCGAGTCTCACTCGACGCCGAGCAACAGCGGTCGGTCCGGCTGGCCGCCGGCGTAGATCACGGTTTCGACGCCCGGCCGGACCGCCTCGAGGTAGGCGGCGATCTCGCCGCCTACCTCCGGATCCGCCGCACCGCCGGTGATCAGCGTCACCAGCTCTCCGCCGCCGATGAGCATCCGGTCGAGCACCCCGGTGGCCACGTCTCGAACCGAGCTGCCGACGACGACGATCTCGCCCTCGACCAGCCCGAGCACGTCGCCCCTGGAGCACGGTCCGGCCGGGGTCGAGGACTCCCGGACCGCGCTGGTGACCTCCGCCCAGCGGGTTGCACCGGCGGCGGCCGTCATCGCGATGACGTCGTCGGCGAAGCGTCGGCGCGGGTCGTGGACCGCCAGCGCGGCGAGCCCCTGCACCGGGGACTGGGTCGGGATCACCTCGACCGCGCGCCCCTCTTCGCGCGCCCGGGCCGCAGCGGTGTCGGCGAACGGCCGGACCGCGGGGTCGTTGGGGAGCAAGGCGACCTGGTCGGCTCCGGTAGCCCGGACGACCGCGAGCAGGTCGGCCGCCGACGGCGGGCGTACGCCGTCGATCACGGCGGCGCCCTCGGCGCGGAAGAGCCCGGCCAGCCCTTCGCCCGGCGCCACGGCGACAACCGCCGCGCCGACCGCGGGCTGCGCCGGCGCGTCAGCGAACCGGGTCACGACGATCCGGTGCGGCCGGCCGGCCTCGATCCCGGCCTCGACCGCCGCACCGACGTCGTTGACGTGCACATGGACCGTCCACAGGCCGTCCCCGCCGACCACGACTAGGGAGTCGCCGAGACGGCCGAGCCGCTCGCGCAGGCCGGCCACCGACGTCTCCGGCGCGTCGAGCAGGTACTGGACCTCGTACCCGAACGCGAGACTGCCCGACTCCCGGGCCCGGACGGACGGCGCGGGGCCGGCGTTGACCGGGGTGCCACCCGGTTGGCCGCCGCAGACCGCGGCCAGCGCGTCCAGCAGCACGACGAGGCCCCGGCCGCCGGCGTCGACGACACCGGCCAGGGCGGCGAGCTTCTGCGGGCTGCGGACCAGCTCCTCCGCGGCCCCCCGCGCGGCGGCGTCCGCCACTCCGGCGAGGTCGTCACCGGCGACCGCGGCGGCTGCCTCGGCGGCGGCCCGGGCCACCGACAGGACGGTACCTTCGACCGGAGTGGCGACGGCGGCGTAGGCGAGATCCGCGGCGCGACCCAGCGCCACCTCCAGCTCGCGGCCACCGGCCGGACCGGCGCCGAACACCTCAGCGAGACCGCGGAGCAGCTCGCTGAGGATGACTCCGGAATTGCCGCGCGCACCGAGCAGAGCGCCGCGGGCCATCGCGGCGACCGTCCCCGGCAGATCCGAGCCGACGGGTGGTAGTGCCTCGACCACCGCGGCCATCGTGAGCGCGAGATTCGTTCCGGTGTCGCCGTCGGGGACCGGGTATACGTTCAGCCCGTCGATCTCCGCACGAGCCCGCTGGAGGGCTTCGAGTCCGGCGATGCACCACCGTCGGATGTCGTCGGCGTCGAGGCGGTCGAGCACAGCGGCCAGCGTAGCCGCGGGTAGCGACGGTTCGGTTGGTCCCGGCGACCCCGGTCGGCTAGTCTGGATCCGCTTGATCGCACCGCCGGTCGACGAATCCCGCGCCGGCTGACCACGTTCAGGAGAGATCCCGTTGGCTGCCGTCTGCGACGTCTGTGGCAAGGGGCCCGGTTTCGGCATGTCCGTGTCCCACTCCCACCGTCGCACCAGGCGCCGCTGGAACCCGAACATCCAAACCGTGCACGCGGTCGTCGGCGGCACGCGGCGCCGGCTCAACACCTGCACGTCCTGCCTCAAGGCCGGCAAGGTCAGCCGGGGGTAGTCCGCCACCGCCAGCCGTGGTCGACCGGGCCGATGCCCTGTCCCAGCGGGAACCCGGCGGCGATCGCGCCCGTCACGTAATCCTTCGCGGCTCGCGCCGCGGCCGGGACGTCCAGCCCGCGGGCGAGACCCGCCGCCAGTGCAGAGGCCAACGTGCAGCCGGTGCCGTGCGTGTGCCGGCGATCGAGCCGACCGGCCCGCAACTCGAGGTGCGAACTGCCATCGGTGAGCAGGTCCACCGCGTCGCCCGACAAGTGGCCGCCGGTGACAAGGACCCAGCGCGGGCCCAGGGCGAGCACCGCGTCGGCCGCGCGGGACAGATCGGATTCCGCGTCGACGCGCAGGCCGGTGAGCATCTCGACCTCGTACAGGTTCGGCGTCACCACCGTCGCCAGCGGGAGAAGCTCGGTCCGGACGGTGGCCACGGCTTCCGGGGCGAGTAGCGGGTCGCCGTGCTTGGAGACGCCGACCGGGTCCACGACGAGCGGTGCCGTGATCCCGGACAAGCCCTCGGCCACCGCCGACACCAGTTCCGGGGAGGCGAGCATCCCCGTTTTGACCGCGTCGACCCCGATGTCCCCGAGGACGCTCGCCAGCTGGGCGCGGACCGCCTCGACCGGTAGCTCCCATACCCCCTGGACACCGACCGAGTTCTGCGCGGTCACCGCGGTGATCACCGACATCGCGTGCACCCCGAAGGCGAGCATCGTCTTGAGGTCCGCCTGGATCCCAGCGCCACCCCCGGAATCCGAGCCGGCGATCGCGAGCACCCGCGGCGGGGTCACCCGGGGTCCGCGAAGTGCTCGTGCCCGGGCGCCCCGGGTGGCTCGCGATCGATCCAGGCGAGTCCGCTGCCGGCGAGGACCCTGCCGACCTGCGTCACCGGCCACGGTCGGGCCAGCCCGGCGATCCGCACCGCAACGCGCCGCGCATCCTGATCCGACAGCGTCGCAGCGAACGCGTGGTCGTCCCCACCGCCGGCCAGCCAGCTGAGCGGATCGATGCCCAGCCGTGCGGCGGCGGTGGCGAGCTCGGGGCCCATCGGCAGATCCGCGGCGGACAGTTCGATCCGGACGGCGGACCGCGTGGCCACGTGCCCGAGGTCGCGGGCCAGCCCGTCGCTCACATCGATCATCGAACTGGCGCCGGCCTCGGCCAGCTGGAGCGCCGCCGGGTAGGCCACAACCGGCTGCCGGTGCGCCTGGGCGAGCCGGGCCAGGTCCGGCTCGTGGCCGAGCCCGGCCCGCAGCACGGCGAGTCCGGCCGCCGCCCAGCCCAGTCGGCCGACGACGAGGACCACGTCCCCGGGCCGGGCTCCGGCGCGGGTCACCGGAGCCCGCCCGGCCAGGTCGCCGAGCGCGGTGACCGAGACGACCAGCCGGTCGCAGCGAACCACGTCGCCGCCGGCCACCGCCGCGCCACCGGCCATCGCCTCGTCCCGCAGCCCGTCGGCCAGCGCCTCGGCCCAGGCGACGGGGAGGGCGGCCGGCGCGGCCAGGCCGACGAGTAGCGCGGTCGGAGCGGCTCCCATCGCGGCGACGTCGGCGAGGTTCTGTGCCGCCGCCTTGCGGCCGACGTCGTAACCGCTGGACAGGTCACGATCGAAGTGCACGTCCTCGACCAGCAGGTCGGTGGTCGCGACCACCCGGCCGTCCGGCGCCCGAACGACCGCCGCGTCGTCACCTGGCCCGAGCACGATCCCCGGCCCGGACGGCAACCGGGCGATGATCCGCTCGATCAGGGCGAACTCGCCGATGTCGGCGAGCGTCAAGGGCTCCGATACCGAGATGACAGCCTCCCCGATAGATCGGATAGCGTGCCACTTCCAGTGCCGAGCGCCCGGGAGGTGGCACAGCCGTGACGGTTCAGGCCTACATCCTCATCCAGACCGAGGTCGGCAAGGCAGCGAAGGTCGCGCGCGACATCGCGGCCATCAAGGGCGTCACGATGGCCGAAGACGTCACCGGCCCCTACGACGTCATCGTCCGGGCCGAGGCCCGCAACGTCGACGAGCTCGGCAAGATGGTCGTCGCGCGGGTCCAGGGCGTGGACGGCATCACCCGGACGCTCACCTGCCCGATCGTTCACCTCTGAACCGGGGCCGCCTCGCGGGCCCCCTGTTGGCTGCCGCCTTCGCCGGCGGCTGCGGTGGGGGGGGCGGACCCACCCCGGTGGTCCCGCCGGTCCCGCCCAACCCAGCCGTCCGGGCGGCGTGCCTCCGGCTCGGCGCGACCCTGCCTGCCCGGCTCGACGGCGAGTCGCGCCGACGCACCGTCCCTGCCTCGCCGCTCACCACGGCCTGGGGGGATCCCGCCGTCGTCCTCCGCTGCGGGGTGGCGCGACCGGCCGGGTACAACGCCGCAGCCGAGACCGCCGTCGTCGACGGCGTGGCGTGGTTCCAGCAGGTGGGATCCGCGTCGGTGACCTGGACCCTCGTCGGGCGCGGCGCATACCTGGACCTACGGGTTCCGACGCGCTATCCGGCGCAGGCCGGGTTCCTGGTCGGCCTGGCCGGCCCGATCACCGCCGCCCTCCCGGCGACCGGCTGAGCCGGCGGTCGACTCAACGCAGCCCCGGCCGGCGACCCAGCGCGGTCCGGATCAGCCGGTCCACGAGCGCGGGGTAGTCCAGGCCGGTGGCTGCCCACATCCGGGGAAACATCGACGCGGGGGTGAAACCGGGCATCGTGTTGAGCTCGTTGACGGTGAGCGCCCCCGCGTCGTCGAGGAAGAAGTCCACCCGGGCCAGGCCCTCGCAACCGAGCGCGGTGAACGCCGCGGCGGACAACCCCCGCACCTCGGCGAGTACCTCCGCCGGTAGCCGGGCCGGAACGTCGAAGGTCGTGTCGCCCAGATACTTCGCGTCGAAGTCGTAGAACTCCCGCCCGGCCCCGACATGGATCTCGGCCGGAAGGCTGGTGTCCGGCAGCGCGCCGTCCAATCCCTCGAGCACGCCGCACTCGATTTCCCGGCCGACCATCCGGACCTCGACGAGCGCCTTCGTGTCGTGCCGGAAGGCGAGTTCGAGGGCCGCGGCCAGCTCGTCGCGAGTTGCGGCGGAGCTGATCCCGAGGCTCGAACCGCCCCGTGCCGGCTTGACGAACACCGAGCCCCCGAGGTCGTCGAGCCGGTCGAGCGCGCCGTGCGGATCCGCAATCCACTCGCGCTCGCGGACGAGCGCGAACCGACCGACCGGAAGCCCGCGCGCGTCGAGCACCAGCTTCATGTACTCCTTGTCCATGCTCGCCGCGCTCGCGAGGACCCCGGAGCCGACGTAGGGAACCCCGGCCAGCTCGAGCAAGCCCTGCACCGTTCCGTCCTCGCCGTAGGGACCGTGCAGAAGCGGGAACACCACGTCGACCGCTTCGAGGGGGGAGGCCTTCGTTGAAGGGTCGAGAAGGAGCAGCGCAGTGGCGGTCGGGTCACCCGGCAACGCGAGTGCCGGCCCGTCCGGATCCACCTGTGGAAGTTCGCCGGATGCACCGACGAGCCGCTTCGGGTCGTCGGCGGCGAGCAGCCAGCGACCCTCCGGGCTGATGCCGATCGGGACGACGTCGTATCGGTCTCGGTCCAGTGCGGCGAGCACGCTCCCGGCGGACATGCAGGAGACCGCATGCTCGCTACTGCGACCGCCGAACAGGACCGCGATCCTGATCCGTCGACTCGGTCGACTCGGCCCCGGCACCGGCCGACCCTATCCGCAGGTCAGGCCGGTCGGACCGCGCCGATGTAGTCCGAACGGAAGACGTTGTCGAACCGCACGTCGGCCCCGGTGAACGGCGCGTCGATCATCTGCCCGCTCCCCACGTAGATGCCGACATGGTGGATCGTCGAAGGGTCGGAGGTGTTGGTTGCGAAGAAGACGAGGTCGCCGGGGAGAAGCGCGGATTGGGCGACCCGCGTCCCTTCGGTCCACTGGTCGCCGGTGTAGTGCAGCAGTGCGATCCCGGCCTGCGCGTAGACGTACTGGGTGAGCCCGGAACAGTCGAAGGTGTCCGGTCCGGCCGCCCCCCACACGTAGGGCTTGCCGATCTCGGCGTATGCCCAGCGCACCGCGACGGCAGCGGCGCTGCCCGGCGGACCCGCAACGATGGGGATCGGCGTCGCGCCCTGGCTTGCCCGGGCGGACTCCAGCGCCAGCCGCGCCGCCTGGGCGGCGGCCGCGGCTGCCGCGGCGGCCCGGGCGGCCGCGAGCGCCGCGGCACGACGGGCGGCCAGCGCGTGCGCCGAGGCGATCGCCTGGTGCAGCAGCATGGACAGCTGTCCCTGCTCGACCTGAAGGGCGCGCAACGCGCTCACCTGAGCACCTACCTGGGCGAGCGCGCGGCCCCGGGCCTGGTCGGCGGCCGCGGCAGCCGACCGGCGGGCCGCGAGAACCCGGGTGGTCTCCTCCGCCACCGCCCCCGCGTAGGTCCGGGCGGCGACCAGCTCGAGCACCGCCCGATTCTCGCCGGACGCGATCGCGTCAAGGGTTCGCAGCTGGGCGAGGAAGGTGGCGGGGCCGTTGGAGTCGATGACCGCGCCAAGAGCCGAGCCGGTCCCGATCGACATATAGGCGCTCGCGGCGTAGCGGTCGACTGCGGTCTGCGCATCCGCGAGTTGGACGCCCGCGGCCGCGGCGACGGTCTCGGCGGCCACGGCTTGGGTGCTCGCCTGCGCGAGCCGGACCTGGGCCAGGTCGAACGATTCGATGGTGAGCTCGGCGGTGGTGTTCAGCACACCGAGCCGGCGCTGGGTGATCGCGATCTGCCTCTCCACCGCAGTGACCTCGGCCGCCCGGTGTCCGACCGCCGAGTTCGCGGCCGCGATCTGGCCGGGGGTCGGGGCCGGCGCAGAATCGGCCCCGGGCAGTCCAGCCCCGGCCGGGCCAGCCTCGGCCGGGCCAGCGGCCAACCCGGTGGCCAAGGCGAGCACGGCGACAAGCGACCCGAGCCGTTCTCCTCGCACTCCGCCCCCTCGACGGTCGGCAGCGTCGGTCCTACTGTAGTGACAGATGTGACGAAAGTGAACAGTTGTCCCGTCAGGGCGGCTCCAGGGCCGCGACCAGGTCCGCCACGATGTCCTCGGCGTCTTCGAGACCGACCGAGATCCGGACCGCGGCCGGGTCGATGCCCGCCCCGGCGAGAGCGGCGTCGTCGAGCTGACGGTGCGTGGTGGAGGCTACGTGGCTCACGACGGTGTGCGTTCCGCCGAGACTGGTGGCGTTGGTAGCCAGGCGGAGCCGATTGCAGAACGCCTGTCCAGCCTCCCGTCCCCCCACCGGCACGACGGTCACCACGCCGCCGAACAGGTTTTTCTCGAACAGCTCCACGGCAAGCTGATGATCGACGTGGCTCGGCAGCCCGGGATAGTGAACGGCGGCGACCGCCGGGTGCCCGACCAGAGCGCGGGCCACCGACCCGGCGTTGGCGCAATGCCGCTCGACCCGCAGCGGCAGCGTCGCGAGCCCGCGGTGCAGCAGGAATGCCTCGTCCGGGGCCAGCGCGCCGCCGAGATCGATCCGGGTAGCCCGGATCGCCCGGACGAGATCCGGGTGGCCGATGACCGCACCGCCGGTCACGTCGCTATGCCCGCCGATGTATTTGGTGGCCGAATGCACGACGAGATCAGCGCCGTGGGCGAGTGGCCGGCAGACCACCGGAGTGGCGAACGTCGAGTCCACGACGAGCGGCACGGCGGCTTCATGGGCGACCGCGGCGAGCCCGGGCAGGTCGGCGACGGTCAGCATGGGATTGGCGATCGTCTCCGCCCACACCAACGCCGTCTCCGGACGCAACGCGGCCCGGGCACCCTCGACGTCGTCGACGAAGGTGGCCGCCACGCCAAACCGGGCGAGGACGTGGGCGAGCAGGCCATAGGTGCCGCCGTAGACCTGGCGTTGCACGACAACATGACTACCGGCGGAGCACAGGGCGATCAGCGTGCTAGAGATCGCCGCCATCCCGGAAGCGAACGGCTGACCGGCCGCCGCCTGGCCGTCGGCCACCGGCAGACCGCCAGCCTCCAGGGCCGTTAGTCCCGCGACGAACGCGTCGGCGGTCGGGTTGTCGATCCGGCTGTAGACGTAGCCGAGCGTCGGGTCGGCGAGCACGTCCGCGTAAGCCTCGGCGGTGTCGAAGCCGAAGACCGCGGTCCGGTAGACCGGCAGGCCGATCGGGGGCTGGGACGGTGGCGGCGGGACCGGCAGGTGGACGGCGCGGGTGTGCGTCCCCGGCTCGCTGGGCTCAGCCACCGCGAGGGCGCTCCGACTTGGGGTCCCGCGACATCAGGCTCCGCACCATGTCTCCGACACCCATCCGCTCATGAACGACGGCCGCCACATGTTCGGCGATCGGAACGTCGATGTCGTGCTTGTGAGCCAACTCGAGCACGGCATCGCAGGACTTGACCCCCTCGGCGGTCTCCTTCGTGATGGCCAGCACCTCGGCGACGGTCATGCCCTTGCCGAGGTTCTCACCGAAGGTTCGGTTCCGCGAGAGCGGTGAAGAGCAGGTCGCAACGAGATCCCCGAGGCCGGCCAGCCCGGCGAAGGTGAGCGGGTCGCCGCCAAGTGCCTCCCCCAGCCGAGCCGTCTCGGCGAGCCCGCGGGTGATCAGCGATGCCCGGGCGTTGTCTCCGAAACCCAGACCGACCGCGATGCCCACCGCCACGGCCATGACGTTCTTCACCGCTCCCCCGAGCTCGCAGCCGACGACATCGGTGTTCGTGTACGGCCGGAAGTAGCCAGTGGCCATGGCGGACTGCAGGCGGACTGCCACGGCCTCGTCGGTGCAGGCGACGACACTGGCTGCGGGTTGCCGGCGGGCGATCTCCTTCGCCAGGTTCGGCCCGCTGACCACAGCCACCCGCTCCGCCGTGAGGTCCGCGACCTCGCAGATAACCTCGCTCATCCGCTTGGCGGTGCCGAGCTCGATGCCCTTCATCAGGCTGACCAACACGCTGTCCGGCGGCAACATCGTCAGCCAGCCGGTCAGGTTCCCGCGCAGGGTCTGGGACGGCATCGCGAGGACGACGAAGTCGGCACCCGCGAGGGCTTCGGCGGCCTCGGTGGTCGCCCGAAGCGCTGCCGGAAGCACGACCCCGGGCAAGTAGTCGATGTTCTCGTGCCGGGTGTTGAGCGCGTCGGCGAGCTCCGGGCGGCGCGCCCAGAGCACGGTCTCGGTGCCCGCGTCGGTTAGCACGGCCGCGAACGCGGTCCCCCAGGAACCGGCGCCGAGGACCGCCGCCCGCGTCACGCCGACCGCCGCCGCGCTGTGGTGGCTTCGACTCGGGTTCGAGTTCGCGGGTCGAACACCGACGCCGGCGGTTGCGCCCCCCGCAGTTCCGCTACCAGCGCGGTGACCGCGCCCATGATGGTTTCGGTCACGTCGCGCAACACCTCGACGGTCGGCTCGGCGCCGAGATAGCCGGAGAGGTCGACCGGCGGGCCGGCGAGGACCTGCGAGGTCTTGCGGGGCAGCAGACGGAGCAACCTGGTGTACGGGCGCAGGATCTCCTGCGGACCCCACTGGGCCACCGGGATGACCGGCGCCCCGGTCGCGAGGGCGAGCCGGGCCACCCCGGTCTTCGCGAGCATCGGCCAGCCCTGCGGGTCGCGCGTGACCGTGCCCTCCGGGTAGATGGCCAGGCATTCCCCGCGACCCAGGGCGCCCAGCGCATCCCGGAGCGCGAGCGTGGCGTCCGCGGTGTAGCGGTAGACCGGGATCTGCTCGGCGCCCCGGACCAGACGGCCGATGAGCGGCACCCGGAACAGCTCGGACTTCGCCAGGTACCGCGGCAATCGGCCGCTCTCGTAGAGGAAGTGCGCCAGGGTCAGCGGGTCGACATGCCCGACGTGGTTCGTCGCGATGATCACCTTGCCGGTCGGCGGGATGTTCTCCCGGCCGCGCCAGTCGCGCTTGACGAATACGAGGAGCAGAGGCTTGACCACGCAGATGGCGAGGCGGTACCAGAAACCGATCTTGCCTCGGCGCACCGAACCGACCTCCTCATCCGTCCACGACCGTCAGAGTTCGCGCCACCGGCCGCCTCGCCTGCCGCGAGTCTGTCTCGACGGCCGCCGACTGTCGAGCGATCAACGCGACCCCGGCGTGGGCCACCCTGCGATTATTCCAACGTGACGTCAGCGGCACTCCTCTGGTCGGTCGTTCTGCCGGTCAAGCGACTCGAGATCGCGAAGACCCGGCTGGCGACACCGGAACGGGCTGCGCTCGCCCTGGCGATGGCGCTCGACACGGCGGCCGCGGCCCTCGCCGGTCGCCGGGTCGCGTGCGTGGTGGCCGTGTGCGACGACCCGACCGCCGCCGCCGAGCTCCGGTCGCTCGGGGTCCAGGTCGTGCCAGACCTCCCGGATGCCGGGCTCAACCCGGCGCTGCGCCACGGGGTGGCCGCGGCCCTGGCCGATCTCGGGTCGGGGGTAGCCGCCGTCTCCGCCGACCTGCCGGCACTGCGCCCGGCCGAACTTGACCTCGCGCTAGACGCCGCCGCCGGCCACGAGCAGGCTGTCGTCCCGGACGTCGGCGGGCTCGGCACCACGATGTACGCGGTCCGGGATCAGCGTCATTTCCGCCCGGAGTTCGGGACCGACTCGCTCGCTCGCCACCTGCGCGGCGGAGCCATGCCGATCATCCTCGACGGCATCGACGGCCTGCGCCGCGACGTCGACACGTTGGTCGACCTCGCAGCGGCCGATGCCCTCGGGTTGGGTGCGCACACGTCAGCGGTGCTTGCCCGGTCCGCGGCCGGCCGGTGAGAAGCATGCAGGCAACCGTGCACTCTTTCGAACCGGGCGGCAGCGGCACCGTTGTCACCGACGACGGCCGCGAGCTGGCATTTGGAGCGGATGCGTTCGCTCGCTCCGGCCTGCGCCTGCTCAGACCAGGCCAACGCGTCCGGCTCGAGACCAGCGACGGGCGAATAACCCTGGTCACGATCTCCACGATGTGAAGGAGGGGAAGCCCCGTTAAACCCGGGCCTTCCCCTCCTTCACGATCGCGCCTGGCGCCGCCTAACGCCGCCGCGCGGGCGCCTTCTTCGCGGGGGCCTTCTTCGCGGGCGCCTTCTTCGCGGCCGCCTTCGCGGGGGCCTTCTTCACGACCGCCTTCTTCGCGGCCGCCTTTGCGGGGGCCTTCTTCGCCGCCGGCCGGCCGGCGGCTCCCCTGGCCGCGCTACTCGCCTTAGCCGCAGTGCGCTTGGCGGGGGCCGCCGCCTTCGTCGCCGTGGACTTCGCCGCCAAGGTGGTGGCCGCGGCGAGCTTCACCGCCCCGTTGACGACGCCCTTGAACTGGCTGCCGGGCCGGAACTTCGGCACCGAGCTCTTCTTCACCCGGACTGCCTGGCCGGTCTGCGGGTTGCGTCCCATCCGGGCCGGTCGCTCGATCTTCTCGAACACCCCGAAACCCGTGATGGCCACTTTCTCGCCCTTGGCAACCGCTCGGGTCACCGTATCGATCACTGCTTCCACGGCATTGTTCGCCGTTCTCTTGTCCACACCGATTCGATCGGCGATGGCATCGATCAGCTCCGCCTTGTTCACGTAGACCCTCCGATTAGTGCCGAGACCCGCGCTCGACTTTCGACGGAACGTAGCGGCGAATGGGGTGCACTGACAACGACCGGGCGGCGTTTTTCTTTGTGTCGAGGATGTTTTTCTTTTCAGCCGGCCGACGGTGACCCGGATTTGCGGCCCGGACGGGCGAAAGTCGTTGGAAACCAAGGGGGCCGCCGGACCTCGAAAAGTGCGATGTCCTCGACGTGTCGAAGGGTCAGTTCGATGTCGTCGAGGCCTTCCATCAGTCTCCAGCGGGTGTCGTCGTCAATTTCGAAGCCGGCCACGAGATCACCGAGGCGGACCTGTCGGGTGGCGAGGTCGATGACGATTTCGGTCGTGGGCTCGCGGTCGACCCGATCCATCAGCACGTCGACGACCGTCCCGGGAAGGACGACGGGTAGCAAGCCGTTCTTCAATGCATTCCCGCGAAAGATGTCGGCGAAGCGCTCGGCGATGACCGCTCGGAATCCGTAGTCCTGCAGGGCCCAGATCGCATGCTCCCGCGAGGAGCCGGTGCCGAAGTCGGCACCAGCTAGCAGGATCGACGCGCCCGCGTGTCGGGGGTCGTCGAGCACGAAGCCCGGCTCGCTGCGCCACGTGGCGAACAGGCCGTCGGCGAAGCCGGACCGAGTGACCCGCTTCAGGTAATCGCTCGGGATGATCTGGTCGGTATCGACGTTGCTGCGACGCAGCGCGACGGCTCGGCCGGCGTGCGCGGTGAATGGCTGCATGGGGAGGCTCCGGTCAGAGGTCTGCCGGCGCCGTGAGGCGGCCGGTGATGGCAGTGGCCGCGGCTACCTGCGGCGACACGAGATGCGTTCGCGCGCCGCGGCCCTGCCGGCCTTCGAAGTTGCGGTTGGACGTCGACGCGGAACGCTCACCCGGCGCGAGGGTGTCCGGGTTCATCCCGAGGCACAACGAGCAGCCGGCACCACGCCATTCGGCACCGGCAGCGAGAAACACTTCGTTCAGGCCCTCGGCCTCTGCCGCGATCCGCACCGCGGTGGATCCCGGCACGACCAGCACGCGCAAGCCATCGGCGACCCGCCGACCGGCGAGGACCTCGGCGGCGGCCCGCAGATCCTCCAGCCGGCCGTTGGTGCAGGATCCGATGAACACCGTGTCGACGACGACGTCGCGCAGCCGGGTGCCGGGCGCTAGCGCCATGTATGCCAGCGCGCGTTCGGCCGCGGCCCGCTCGGCCGGATCGGCGAAGCTCGCCGGATCCGGCACCGTGGCGTCGAGCGGGACGCCCTGGCCCGGATTCGTCCCCCAGGTGACGAAAGGCGCGAATCCGGCTGCGTCGAAGCTCACCTCACGGTCGAAGACGGCATCCGGATCGGTCGCCAGGGATTGCCAATGCTCGACGGCGGTGTCCCAGTCGTCGGCCGCCGGCGCATGCCGGCGGCCGCGCAGGTAGCCGAACGTGGTGGCGTCCGGAGCGATGATGCCGGCACGAGCGCCAGCCTCGATCGACATGTTGCAGACTGTCATCCGACCTTCCATGGTCAGGCCCCGGATCGCCGCCCCCCGGTACTCGATGGCGTGGCCCTGCCCACCCCCGGTTCCGATCCGGGCGATGATCCCGAGGATGAGGTCCTTCGCGGTGACCCCGTCCGGAAGGTCGCCGTCGAGGTTCACCGCCATCGTTTTGGGCCGCACGGCCGCCAGGGTCTGGGTGGCGAGCACGTGCTCGACTTCGCTGGTGCCGATCCCGAAAGCAAGGGCACCGAAGGCGCCGTGCGTCGACGTGTGGCTGTCCCCGCAGACGACGGTGAGCCCCGGTTGGGTCAACCCCAGCTGCGGTCCGATCACGTGCACGATGCCCTGTTCGGGATCGCCCATGGAATGCAACGGAACGCCGAACTCGGCGCAGTTGCGGCGCAGCGTCTCCAACTGGATGCGCGATACCGGATCGGCGATCGGCGCGTCGAGGTCGGTGGTCGGAACGTTGTGGTCCTCGGTCGCGATCGTGAGGTCGGGCCGGCGCACCACCCGGCCGGCGAGCCGAAGCCCATCGAATGCCTGTGGCGAGGTCACCTCGTGGACGAGGTGCAAGTCGATGTAGAGCAGGTCCGGCTGACCTTCCGCCCGGTGAACCACATGCGCGTCCCAGAGCTTCGCTGCGAGCGTCTGCCCCATCGGTCTCTCCACCTACCCTCTGGCTGCCTCTTGTGTCTCGCGGGCCGAGACGAGAGTATCGGAACATGGACAACTCTAGCGGAGTCGGCGTAATAGACAAGGCGGTTCGAATCCTGGACAGCCTTGCCGTGGGCCCGGCCAGTCTTGCCGCGTTGGTCGAACGCACCGGCCTGGCCAGACCCACCGCCTACCGGATTGCCGTCGCCCTGGAGAGCCATCGGATGGTCGCGAGAGACGCCGGGGGGCGTTTTGCCCTGGGCCGGCGCCTCGCGGAGCTGTCTGGGGCCGCGACCGTGGACCCGCTGCTCGCAGCCGCCGCCTTTGTGCTGCCCCGGCTGCGGGACGCCACCGGCGAGAGCGCCCAGCTCTACGGTCGGCGCGACGACGTCCGGGTCTGCCTCGCGGCGGCGGAACGGGCCGCTGGCCTACGAGACACCGTCCCGGTGGGCGCTGCACTCCCGATGAGCGCGGGCTCGGCCGCACAGGTCCTGTTGGCCTGGGAACCGCCGGCTGAGGTAACCCGGCTGATCGAGGGCGCCCGGTTCAGTGCCGCCGCCCTCTCCGCCGTGCGGCGCCGGGGCTGGGCAGCCAGCGTGGCCGAGCGTGAGGCAGGGGTCGCGTCGGTGTCGGCGCCGGTGCGGGCCGCGGACGGGCGAGTTGTCGCGGCCGTCTCGGTGTCCGGCCCGATCGACCGGCTGACCCGGACCCCTGGCCGGCGACATGCCGGCGCAGTCGTCGCTGCGGGAGCCGAACTCAGCGCAAGCCTCGGCGCCGGAGCCGCTCCCGGGGCCAAGCCGCCCGCCGGGGCCAGGCCGCCCGCCGGGGCCATGCCGCTCCCGGGGGCAGGCCGCAGGAGGGCCGCTACCCCCGCTAGGGGTCAGTCGGGCACCCCCGCGCCAAGCAGCGGCCCGCTCGTTTGACGAAACAGCACCACGTCGACCCGGTTACCGTTGCTGCCGGTCGCCGGGCCGTCACTGGACACCGCCGAAAACCCGCGCCCGTCAGGCCCGACGGCGGTCCAGATGTAATCGAGCAGGTTGCGATTGTTTCCGAACCCTGGGACGCCGCAGAGGATCCCTGACATGCAAATGTCGAGCAGGTGCACCGGCAACGGGAGGGGCCGCACCACCGCGACGACCGGGTGCGCCGAGTCGGCGTGGACGACGTAACCGGCTTCGGCGCTCCACGGCTGGGCGGTGTTCGGACCACTCGCGGGCCCGTGCAGATAAACCAGACCGAGGGTGCCGCGCACCGAGGTGGCCGCGATGGCTGCGTACACGTTGTTGCCGCCGGCGAGCCCGAGATCGGCCGGCCGGGACCAGTGCAGCGCGTGATCCGTGGACACCCAGAGCCAGGCGGACTGGTGGCCCGCGTGCAGACCATTGCCCAGCACGTACAGAGTGCCGTTCGGGGCGACGGTCAGCCAGTTGAAGCCGTCGATGAATCCGTCACCGGACCCCCCGACGTAGACCGGGTGGCTGACGAAGTGGCCGCCGGCCAGGCCCGGCGCGAGCACCGCCACGTACAACCGATCAGGGACCCCGACCGGATTGGCCGCGCTATAGGTTTCCGGACCGTCGATACCGTAGAGCACGTAGAGCTGACCGGTGCGCGGATCGGTAGCGACGTGGTCGACGTAGGCGTTCTGATTGGTCACGAGCGCCTCGACCGGGGTGGGGGACGTGCCGCCCGCCTCGGCAGGTACCACTCCGTCGCCGTAAATCGGCACCGGCACCGGGCCGAAGCTCTGCCCGCCGTCGTGACTGGTGTAAAGGTACGGGATGCCGTCGAAACCCTTGGTTACGACGTATACGAGCCTGCTCCCGAAGGTGGTCAGCCAAGGACGGTCGTAGACGTCCTCACTGATTACCGCATCGGTCCAGTGCAGACCACCGTCGGTGGATCGGTGAATGTAGATCCCCGTACCGAGAGATAGATCGACCGCGATCACGGTGTGGTCGTCGAGCCAGCGCATGTCCCAATCCCCGCCACCCACGTGCTGGAAGTACGGCCTGATGTTGACGAAGTGCCGGCCGCCGTCGATCGAGCGGAACAGGTCGGCCGGCTGGTTGGGCCCGCCCCCGCCCAGCCCGTCGACGAGCACGATCCGTCCGTTCGGGCTGACCGAGACATTCGGCTCTCCGCCTGCACCGCGGAACACCGTCACGGCGAATCGCGGCGGGCCGGGCCGCCCGGCGGACGCCGCGGTGGCGAGCGGGGCGGCCAGAAGGGCGACCGTGGCGAGGGCGGCGAGCAGACGACGGTTCATGAACCGAACAGTTCGCTGCCCAGGCGCCGGTTCCTGCCCTGCTATCGCCTGGACACCGCACGCCGGGCGGTGCCCGTCGACCCGGCCGATGCTCCTGCGCTGTAGAGCCGGCCGACGAGATCCTCGAGCAGGTTCGCGAGGCTCCGTCGCCTGGCGTCGGTCATGCTGGCGAGCGAAGCCGCGAGTTGGCGGCGCATGTGGTCGCGCAGCCGCTGCCGGGTCCGCCGGCCGGCCGGCGTCGCCGCGTAGACCACCACCCGTCGGTCGGCGGGGTCCCCGGCTCGGGCCAGCAGTCCTTCCTCCTCCAGCTGGAGAAGCGAGCGGCTAGCGGTGGGCTGGCTCACGTCGAGCAGCGCGGCCAGCCGGGACACCGAGATCGGTCCGGAGTCGGCAACCGTCGAAAGCAACCGGAAGTTCGCCCGGGACAGCTGCACCCCGCTGGCCCTGGCCCGCGCCTCGTGCACCCGAGGGGACATGGTGAGCCGCATCAGCTCACTCAGCGCGGCATCGATTCGCCGGATGTCCGCATCGTCCTCCACCAGCCCACCCTTCGTATGCGTGCCGAAACTATCTACACGTGGTCGGGGTTCATGTCACCGGCTAGCGTCGGGAGATGCCGTCGCCGCTCGATGAGTACCCGATCCATCAGACCTCACGATCGATGCGGACTGTGGAATCGAGCGACCCCAACTTCTACGACCGCTGCTACGTCAACGCCCACGATCGCAGCGGCGACGTTTTCCTGGTGGCGGGCCTCGGCGTTTATCCAAACCTCGGCGTCATCGATGCCTTCGCCGTCGTCCGGCATGGGGGCCGCCAGCACGCACTCCGGTGCTCCGACCAGCTACCCGAGGACCGGCTCCAACAACGCGTCGGGGCGTTCGCGGTCGAGGTACTCGAGCCTCTGCGCAGACTACGTCTCACCTGTACCGGCGATGAACTCGGAATCGCCTTCGACCTCACCTGGGAGGGGTCCTTCCCGGCCACCGAGGAACCGCCGCACACGCTGTACGCCGGCACCCGTCGGATCGTCGACGCCTCCCGGTTCGCGCAGGTGGGGACTTGGGAGGGTCGGCTCCGGGCCGGCGGGTCCGAGTGGACCGTCACCCCGGATCGCTGGGTCGGCAGCCGGGACCGGTCCTGGGGTATCCGGCCGGTGGGCGAGCCCGAGCCTCCCGGGCGAGCAGCGCACGAGCCAATCGCCGGCTTCTGGTGGCTATACATCCCGATCCGCTTCGAGAGCTACGCGGTCGTCCTCATCGCCCAGGAGGATCCGGACGGTTTTCGCAGTCTCAACGAGGCGATCCGCGTGCACCCGGACGGCCGGATCGAGCAACTCGGCTGGCCCCGGGTCCAGATCGGCTACCGGAGCGGGACTCGGCACCCCGAGCACGCACTCATCGGGCTGACCGACAGCTCCGGACGCCCGCTCCGGCTCGAGATCGACACACTCACGGCAGTGGCGTTGAACGTCGGCGCCGGTTACGGAGGGGACCCAGACTGGACCCACGGCCAGTGGCGGGGGCCCGCCTGGCGGGATAGTGCGGTCTACGACCTGGCCAGTCCGGAGGTCGCGAGCCGCATCCCCTTCGGGGTGGTCGACCACGTGGCGCGGGCGAGCCTCGACGGAGCCGAGGGCTGGGGGCTGTTCGAGCATGCTTCGATCGGCCGGCACGATCCCTCCGGTTTTGCGGACTGGGCAGCTGTCGCCCGCTGACCTCCGATTGCCGTCTTGTTTCGGCGGCCATTCCCCAGACAGAATCTGACGATCCGTCAGAACGTCGGGGAGGAAATGTGCTGAGGAATGCTCGCGTACTCGTCACCGGCGTGACCAGCCCGGTTGCCCGCCCGGTGGCGGTCGCCCTGGCCAGGGACAACCAGGTCATCGGAGCCGCCCGGTTCCGGGACGAGACGCTCCGGTCGTCCCTGGCTGCGGAGGGGGTGTCCACCGCCAGGCTGGACCTGGTCGGAGGTGACCTCGACGATCTTCCGGCAGAGGTCGACTACGTCCTGCACTTCGCCGTCGTCAAGAGCAACAAGTGGTCGGTCGACCTTGACGGCAACGTCGGCGGATTGGCGCTTCTCATGGAGCGCTACCAGCAGGCCCGGGGCTTTCTGCACTGCAGCACGACGGCGGTCTACCAGCCCGACGGGCATCGTGCCTTCGACGAGGATGCCCCCTCGGTGACAGCCACCGCAATTATTTCCTGCCGACCTACAGCATCGCCAAGATCGCGGCGGAGGCCGTAGCCCGGCACGGCGCACGGCGCTGGCAGCTACCCACGACCATCGCCCGGCTCAGCGTCCCCTACGGCAACGGTGGCGGCTGGCCGGCGTTCCACCTGGCCCTGATGGCGCAAGGGTCGGACATCGCCATTCACCATGACGCCCCAAGCGTCTACCACCCGTTGCACGAGGACGACATCGTCGCGATGGTGCCACGGCTTCTCGATGTCGCGGGGGTGCCGGCGACGGTGGTCAACTGGGGCGGCGACGAACCGGTGAGCGTCGAGGACTGGTGTGCCTACCTAGGCGAGCTGACCGGCCTCCGGCCCCGGCTCGTCCCGACCGACCAGGCCCTGCGCAGTGTCCAGCTGGACCTGTCCCGAATGCACGAACTGGTCGGCCACCCGACGGTCCCCTGGCACGATGGGTTCCGCCGGATGGTCGGGGCGATCCGGCCCGACCTGCTTCGGGCATGACCGGGTTCAGATGCCGGTCGCCAGGCCGTCGAGCACGCGGTTCGCCTGAACCACGATCCGCTCGATGAGCTCCGCGCAACTCGGCAGGTCGTCGATTACGCCGACGACCTGGCCGGCGGCCATGACTCCGAGATCGGCCCGCCCGTCGACCATGGCGGCGCGAAGCATCGTCGGCGTGTTCGCCGCCATCAGCACCTGGCTCCAGCTCAGCTGGTGGCTCCTGCGCATGGCCAACCCTTCCCGGGCGATTTCCGGCCACGACGTTCCCGACCGACGCTGGAACTCCCGCGCGCTGCGTACCGACCGGGTCAACCGACGCAGGCCGCCGCTGGACTCCAGCCGGTCGACCAGGGCACTGCGCAGAACTCGGTGCGGAATGCCGTCGACCTGCGTGGTCACGACGGTGTCGGTCACCGACCGGGCCAGATAGTGCTCCTTCACGCCTTGCGGCACCGGACTGTCGCGGGTCAGCAGGAACCGCGTTCCCATAGCCACCCCGGCGGCGCCATAGGCGAGCGCCGCGACGAGACCGCGCCCGTCGAAGAAACCCCCCGCGGCGATGACCGGGACGTCGACGGTATCGACCACCTGGGGTAAGAGCAGGCTGGTCGGAACCGGACCGGTGTGGCCACCACCCTCGCCACCCTGCACGAGCACAGCGTCCACGCCCCAGGCGGCGACTTTCTCGGCATGTCGCTTCGCGCCGATCGAGGGCATGACGAGGACTCCGCCCCCCTGCAGCCGCCGGATCAGCTCCGGCTTGGGAGCCAGCGCGAACGACGCCACCCGCACTCCGGTCTCGATGAGTAGGTCGATGCGCTGCGCGATGTCGCCCTGATCGGCGCGCATGTTCACCCCGAACGGCGCGTCAGTACGCTCCCGCATCTCGCCGATCGCCCGGCGCAACCCCTCGAGGGACATCGTCGCCGCGGCCAGGATCCCGAGGCCGCCGGCGGCCGACGTTGCCGCGGCAAGCGGTGGTTCGGCCACCCAGCCCATCCCGGTCTGAACGATCGGATAACGGATCCCGAAAAGGTCACAGATCGGCGTCCGGAGCGCCCGATGCGGCTCGACGGTCATCCGTCCACCTCCCGGTAACGCTCGCCGTCCGGATCGATCCGCCTCAGCCACTCGAGTTCGTCCGAGGTGGGCAGCCGGGTCTCAGCCAGGTCGCTAGCCAGCTGGAGGTCGAATCCGGTCGCCCGCTTGACGTCCTCGGCGCTGACTCCCGGGTGCACCGATCGGAGCCGCATCCGGTGGTCCGCGGTCTGAAAGTCGAGCACCGCAAGGTCGCTCACCACGTAGCGCAGCTCGTGGTAGCGGCTCGCGGCAGGGCCGGCCGCAAGCGCCCGTTCGTACCCGACTCCGCTGACGACATCGACCCGCTCCACGAAGACGCGCGGCGAATGGTTGGGCACCCAGTAGCTCGTCACGTTGTTGACCGTGTTACCAGGGGCTCCACGGAACCCGAGCAACTGAACCCTGGGTCGCACCATGTCGCCGATCGCGGCGAAGTTCTGGTTGCCGAAGACGTCGATCTGGCTCCCGCCCATGATCACGTGCCGCCGACCAGACCACACGACGTCGAACATCGATCGGTACGGATTCCAGGACTCGATCGCGCCGGAGCGGTCGGTGAACATCGCCTCCCCGTCGGTCATCACCAGGTCGGGTTCGAAGGTGAGCCGGGCGAGCAAGCCACCGATCCGGGGGATGGTCCCGATCGGGTTGGCCACGATCTCCCCATCCCCCCGGAAGCACTCGGCGATCGCCACCGCACAGACATCGGCCCGCCGCGGGCTACTCATCGGTCGGCGAGCTTGCGCTGGTAGTCGGACTCCGTGAGGTCGATCCAGGCCGCACGGAACGCCGCCCAGTCCTCCGCGGACCGGGCTGACTGGGCATACTCACGTTGGAACGCCTCGTCCCGGTCATAGTCGGGAAGGCACGAGGTGAAGTGGGCGCCGTTGGGGGTCTCGACCACCCCGTCCGTCCAGAGCCGGCTGATCCGCAGCGTGTGGTGGCTTCCCTCCGCACCGAACTGGTCGGTCGCCACGAGTCTTTCGCAGCTGACGAAAGCACGGTCGGCGGCTTGGCACAACAGGTCGTCGAAGTAGAGGTCGGGGCCGAGGAACTGGGCATTGCCAGCCATGTCCGCCCGGTTCTGATGGACGAGGGCGACATCGAGGCGCAACGCAGGCATCGCGACCAGCTCCTCCCCGTCGCTGTACGGGGAACGAACAGTCCGGAGCTCAGGCTGACGGACGATCAGGTCGGAACCCAGGCCCGCCCGGGTGGGCAGAAAGGGGACCCGCCAGGCAGCCGCCTGAAGCCCGAGCAGGAACATCCCCTCGTCGAGTTCGAGGCTACCGACGGCCCCAGATTCCCGGGCCCGGCGAAAATGCGGCTCCAGCGGGATGGAGTCCAACGACACGAACGCGAACACCACCCGTCGAACCTTTCCGGCCGCGCAAAGCAACCCGACGTCCGGGCCGCCGTACGACACCACGGTGAGATCGGCGAGCCCCGATCGCAGGATGGCCCGCACCATGGCCATCGGCTTGCGCCGCGAGCCCCAACCGCCGATCCCGATCGTCATCCCGTCGCGCAGCTCCGCGACGACGTCGTCGAGTTCGAGGCGCTTGTCGGTCACGAGCCGAACGTCGGTTCGCGGTTCTCGACGAAGGCGTCCCGCGCCTCGTCGGACACGCCGGTGAGATTCAGCTCGAACGTGAAACCCTGTTCGAACCGGTAGCTGCGCCGGACGTCCACCGGATCGATCCCATTGAGCGATTCCTTCGCCGCCCGGATCACCATCGGGCTCTTCCCGGCAATAACCGCGGCGAGCTCTCGCGCGGCGCTCCGCAACTGGGCCACCGGGACCACCTTGAGGATCGACCCGTAGCCGGCCAGTTCGGCGGCGCTGGCACGTTCCGACGTATAGACCATCTGGCGCATCCGCTGCAGGGGGACAAGCCTGGCGAGGTGGGTAGCGGCGCCCAGCGCGCCCCGGTCGACCTCGGGCAAGCCGAAGGTCGCGTCCTCCGCCGCGACAACGATGTCGGCGTTGCCCACCAGTCCGATCCCACCGCCAAGGCAGAAGCCATGAACCGCCGCGATGACCGGCACCGCGCATTCGTACACCGCGGCAAAAGCCGCCGCGCATCCTCGATTGGCGCCAACGAGCCCCGTGAATCCCGCTGCGGCCTGGATCTCCTTGATGTCGACCCCAGCGTTGAATCCACGGCCCTCGGCAGCCAGGATCACCACTCGAACTGTCGGATCCTCGCCGGCGCGGCGGAGAGTCTCAGCCAATTCGAACCACCCGGCAATGGTCAGCGCATTCACCGGCGGGGCGTCCACGACGACTTCGGCGATTCCGTCTCGCACCAAGCACGTGGTCACCATCGACGACACACTTTCTGATAGAGAGTCAGATCTGCTGACACCATAGACAACCGAGGGAGATCGCCATGGTGCAGGCGCCCGGGAACGATCTCGCCGGACGGGTCGCCCTCGTGACCGGTGGCACCAAGGGCCTCGGCCGCGGGCTGACCGAGGCTTTTCTCCGCGCCGGAGCCAACGTCGTCACCTGTGCCCGAACGGCGGCGGACACCTGTCCCGAAGTCGACGGCCGCAGCGCGGTCTTCGTCGCCGCCGACCTCCGCGACCCGGCGGGAGCGGAGGCTGTCGTGACGGCCACGATCGGTGAATTCGGCCGCCTCGACATCTGCGTGAATAGCGCGGGCGGTTCCCCGCCCGCGGCCGCGGCCACCGTCTCCCCACGCTTCGTGGAACGGATCGTGGCACTGAACCTGCTCGCTCCCTTCTATGTCGCGCAGCGGGCCAACGCCGTCATGCAGGCTCAGGACGATGGCGGCGTCATCATCAATATCGGCAGCATCTCCGGCAACCGACCGTCTCCGGGCACCGCCGCCTACGGCGCTGCCAAGGCCGGATTGGCGAACTTGACCGGATCGCTGGCGATGGAGTGGGCCCCCCGGGTCCGCGTGAACTGCATCGTCGTCGGCTACCTGAGAACCGAGCGCGTCGAGCTTCACTACGGCGATCCGGCGGGCGTCGCGGCCGTGGAACGGACCATTCCGATGGGGCGGCTGGTCGAAGCCTCCGATGTCGCGGCGGCTTGCCTGTTTCTCGCCTCCGACCCGGCGGCTTACCTCACCGGCACGACGATCGCCGTCCATGGCGGCGGGGAACCCCCGCCGTTCCTTGCCGCCGCCCGGGCCCGGCCCGAAGCCAGCGATTAGCATTCCCCCGTGGTCAAACCTGATGCCGCGTCAGTTCCGCGTGCGGCCGACGGCCGACTGCCGGGCCGACGCGGTCTGGCCACCCGGCAAAAGCTCGTCGACTGCACCCGTGACCTGCTGGCGACGACCCGGTACCGCGATCTCAAGGTCACCGACATCACGCGCTCGGCCGGTACCTCGTCGGCCACGTTCTACCAGTACTTCCTCGACCTGGAAGCTGTCATGCTCGCGGTCGCCGAGGAGACCGCCGAGGAGGGGCTCGAGCTCGCCCGGCTGATCGCGGATCACAAGTGGCAGGGGGCGGCCGGACTGACCAGCGCGGGGGACCTGGTCGACGGCTTTCTCGAATTCTGGCGGGCCCATCGTCCGCAGTTGCGGGTGCTCGACCTGCTCACGTCCGAGGGTGATGAGCGCTTCCGGCGCACGCGAACGGTCATGCTGAATGCGATTACCCGGGAACTGGCGTCGGCGATCACCGCCGTGCGGACGACCGACCGGAACGATGACGTCGATCCGATGGCAATGGCCGGTGCCCTGATCGGAACCCTGGCCAATCTCAGCGCCCACCAGAGCGGCTTCGAAGCCTGGAACATCCCGATGGCGGAGGTGCGCGAGGCGATGGTGCGGCTGCTCTACTGGGGAGTGACCGGGCCCCGCCTGCCACGGCGCTGACGCCTTACCCAGGGCCGCTGGCGACGCCCAGACCGGCCGCGATCGCGACCGCTCGCCGCTGCGCGCGACTGTCGCCGAGTAGCAGTCGCGACGTGGTGGCCCGCTTGAAATACAGATGTGCCTCGTGCTCCCAGGTGAAGCCAATCCCACCGTGCAACTGGATGGATTCGGCTGCGATGTGAAAGAACGCGTCGCAGCAGACGGCCTTTGCCAACGGACCGACCAGGTTGAGCTGGGCCGGCTCCGCCGCCGCGGCCCAAGAGGCGTAGTACCCGGTCGAAGCGGCCGCCTCGAGCTGCACCGCCAGATCGGCCGCCCGATGCTGCAGCGCCTGGAACGACCCGATCGGTTGACCGAACTGAACCCGCCTGCGCAGGTAGTCGAGGGTCATCTCCAGGCACCGCCGGGCGCCCCCGATCGCCTCGACCGCCAGCGCGACCCGCAGCAGACCGGTCGCAACGTCGGCCGCTTCGGCACCCCCGAGCCGGCTGCCACCCGCGCCATGCAGAACGACCGAGGCCTGCCGCCGGGTCGGGTCCAAGGTGGCGAGCGGGATGCGCTCCACGGCGGGCTGGTCGGTCTCGATCGCGACCAGCGAAGGTTCCCCGGCAAGGTCGGCGACGGCGACGAGCAGGTCCGCGGATTCGGCGTCGACAACCTGGTCGAGCCGACCCTCGAGCGTCATCCCGCCCGGTCCCGAGTCCCCGGTCAGCCCGCGACCCACACAGACCGCGGCGATCCGGCGGCCGGTGGCCAGTTCCGGCAGCAATTCGTCGGCCAGCGCGCCACCCGCGCGCTCGATTGCGGCCGCCGCCGTCATCGTCGCCAGCAGCGGCACCGGCAACAGGGCCCGGCCGGCCTCTTCGAAGACGATGCCGGCCTCCACCCAGGACCCCCCCGCGCCACCGTGCCGCTCCGCGAGGGCCACCCCCGGCAAGCCGAGCTGGCCGGCAACGACCGCCCACATTTCCGGGTCGAATCCGGCGGTCCGGCGGACCCGGTCGAAGGCCGTGTGATCCTCGGCGAGCGACCTGATCGTGCCGCGGAGCACGTCCTGCTCGGCGGTGAAGGTGAAGTCCATCGGGTCGATCCTAGGACCTGACGGTGCGTCAGGTCGGCTAAGCTGACTCGTCGTCAGATTCTAGGGAGCCAGCCGGTGGACTTCGATTTCACGCCGGAGCAGGAGTCGTTCCTCGCCGAGGTGGAGCGCTTCCTCGACGAGTGCGCCGATCCCGAGGTCTTCGACCCGACCCGCGAGAATATGGCGCAGATCGTCGACACTCCGGCCCGCCGGGCCTTCATGCGGAAGTTGGCCGAGCGGGGTTGGCTGGGAATCACCTGGCCGAAGGCCTGGGGCGGCCAGGACGGCGAGGGCGTCTACGAATACCTGCTCAATGAGGCCCTGGCCGGGCGTGGCGGTCCGCAGATCGGCAAGGGCGTCGGCATCATCGGAAAGACGTTGCTCCGGCACGGCAGCGAAAAGCTCCAACACGAGTTTCTGCCGCAAATCCGCAACGCCGAGATCGAGTTCGCCGTCGGCTACAGCGAACCCGATGCCGGGTCCGATGCCGCATCGATGCGCCTCAAGGCCACCAGGGACGGAGCCGGCTGGCGGCTCAACGGGCAGAAGATCTGGACCACTTCGGCACACTTCGCCGACTGGTACTGGGTTGGGGCCCGGACCGACCCCGAGGCTCCGAAGCATCACGGCATCACTTTGTTCCTTGTGCCGATGAACCACCCCGGGCTCACCGTCAAAGCCATCTGGACCATGGGCGACGAACGGACGAACGAGGTGTTCTTCGACGACGTATGGGTGTCCGACGACTACGTGGTCGGAGAGCTCAACCGGGGCTTCCAGTACATCTCGGAGGCGCTCGACCTCGAGCGCTTCACGATGTTCACGTTCTCACCGATCAGGCAGCGGCTCGAGCTGCTCATCGGGCACCTGCGGCAGGCTACCCGCGACGGGCAGCCGGTCCGAGACGACCCGGTCGTCCGATCCCGGGTCGCCCAGCTGGTCACCCAGGCCGAGGTGGCCCGCGTCCTCGGGCTGCGTTTCGTCGCCGAGTCTGCCAAGGGGGACGCTGCCCCGACCAGCGAGGCCAGCGAATACAAGCTCTACGCCACCGAGTTCTCGAAGCGCCTGGCGGACGCGTCGATGGATCTGTTGGGGCCGGGTTCCCAGCTGCGGGTCGGGACAGCCGAGGCCCCCTTGGCCGGGCGCGCGGAGTCGACCTACCGTTACACCGTTCTGGACACGATCGGCGGTGGCACCTCCGAGGTGCAGAAGAACATCATCGCCCGTCGCAAGCTTGGCCTGCCGAAGAACTTCTGATGAGCCATGGACCGCTCGGTGGCATCACCGTGCTCGATCTGTCCAGTGTGGGTCCGGCCGCCCGTGCGTCCCGCTGGCTGAGCGACTACGGCGCCGCCGTGGTCAAGGTCGGTCCGGTCCCGACCGTCCGGGGCCCAGGTGTCCAGATCGTCCCTCCGTTCCACGCCTACAGCGGCCAGCGGGGTATCCGCCGGACCCTGATCGATCTCAAGGCGAGCGAGGGTCGGGCGGTCTTTCTCCGGCTGACCGCGCGGGCCGACGTGATCATCGAAAGTTTCCGACCAGGCGTGGCGGACCGGCTGGGCATCGGCTACGACGACGTCAAGGGCCGCAACCCACGGATCGTGTACTGCTCAACTTCGGGCTACGGCCAGCACGGACCACGGTCGCAGTGGGCCGGACACGATCTCAACTACCTAGCCGTCGCTGGGTTCCTCCACACCTCCGGGCGTGGCCCGGACGGCAGGCCTGTACTCCCTGGAGCCACCGTGGCTGACAGCGCGGGTGGCGGATTGCACGCGGTCACCGCGATCCTCGCCAGCCTGGTGGCTCGCGCCCAAACCGGCGAAGGCTGCTACCTCGACGTTTCGATCGCCGACGGAGTGCTCGCGTTGATGGCGCTCCAGGTCGACGAATATCTCGCGGTTGGCCGTTCCCCCGAGCCCGGTTCCGGACTGCTTACCGGCCGTTACGCCTGTTACGACACCTACCGCACGAGTGACGGTGGATGGTTGGCGGTCGCCGCGATCGAGCCTCGGTTCTGGGCCAACTTGTGCCGGACGCTCGGTCTGGAGAAGTGGATCAACCATCAGACCGACGACGCGGTGCAAGACGATGTGCGGCGCGACCTGGCTGCGGTCTTGGCAGGCCGGAGTCGGCTGGACTGGGAGACCGACTTGGCGGGCGCCGACACCTGTATCGCGGCTGTCCGCCCGGTCGAGGAGGTAGTGGTCGACGAACACTTCAGTGCGCGCGGCGCGGTCATCGAAGCGCAGCATCCAAGCCACGGCGCCCTCCGCCAACTCGGACCGCTGCTAGCCGGCGCGCCACGCGCCGAACAGCCGGTCGTGTTGCCCGACCCCGCGACCACTGACACAGACGAACTGCTCAGCGCCGCTGGGTACACCGCGAGCGATTGTCGGGAGCTGCGGGCGAAGGGGGTCGTCGGGTGACCGGCACAGACCTGCCACCGGGCGTCACCACGCTGATCGACGTCGTGCAGTACGAACAGGCCGCCGATTTTCCGGTCGAACGCGGCTACGTGTGGACGTGCTGCGCGTCGGTCGAGAACGGCAATCCGCTCTACTGGGACGACGCGGTGGCCGCTGAAGTCACCGGCGGCCCGATAGCCCCGCCGTCGATGCTCTCCGCGTGGTTTCGCCCCCACCATTGGACTCCCGGCCAGACCAAGGCAGCCCTGCCGCTCCAGGTGCACTTCGACCTCAAGGAGCTGCTCGGGTTGCCGGAGGCGGTCATGACCGACAACTCGATGGTCTTCTATGACCCCGTACGGCCGGGGGATCTTCTGGTCACCGGCCAGCGGCTGCGCTCGGTCGGCCCGGAGAAACGGACCTCGCTGGGCACCGGTCGCTTCTGGGTCATCGACGTGGAGTACCGCAATCAGCGTGGCGAGCTCGTCGGTATCGAGTCCTACACCGGATTCGGCTACCGGAGGTCGGCATGAGCCCGGGCGCCGGCCAGTTGATGCTCCCGGACGTCCGCGCCGGCGACCGCCTGCCCGACCTGACCCATGACGTCAGCGCGACGACAATCGTGCTCGGCGCCCTTGCCAGCCGGGACTGGCGCCCGATGCACCACGACCACGACTTCGCGGTCAACCGCAATGGCACCCGCGACATCTTCATGAACACTCCCAACCAAGCCGCCTGGTTCGAGCGCTACCTCACCGACTGGAGTGGGCCCCTCGGCAGGCTCGGTCGGCTGCGCTTCCGGATGCGTGAGTCGGTCTTTCCCGGGGACACGATGGTGCTCTCCGGGATCGTCCGCGCCGTCGAGCGGGATGAGGTCGGGTGCGGCTGGGCAGAGCTCGACGTGACGCTCTCCGCAGGCGGGCGGACCTGCACCGAGTGCCTCGCCCGGATCGCCCTCCCCGACGCAGACGACGACAACCCCTGGGCCCGCCGTGGCCCCCGCTGGCAGCCGTGAGCTGAGGAGCTGGCATGGACCTGGATCTCACCTCCGAGCAGGAGCTGCTGCGAGAATCAGTGCGGCGAATCTGCGCCCGGCACGCCGGACTCGACGTGGTTCGCAAGATGGAGAACGACCCGATCGGGTACCCGCCACAGCTGTGGGCGCAGCTCGCCGACTCCGGGCTGATCGGTCTCACTCTCCCCGATCGCTGGGGCGGCTCCGCCATGACCCTGCTCGAGGCAGCTCTGGTCTACGGGGAGTTCGGCCGATCTCTGGCCCCGTCGCCGCACTTCGTGAGCTCCGTGCTGTGCGGAGGTGTGCTCGCGCGCGGCGGGACGGATGAGCAACGCGAGCGTTTCCTGCCCGGGATCGCTGACGGTTCGGCCGTCTGGTCCGTCGCCTGGCTCGAGCCCGCGGGTGGGTTCGGCCCGCGCGGGATCGGCCTCCGCGCCGAAGCCGAGGGGGACGGATGGCGACTGGATGGCGTCAAGCGGCACGTTGCCTACGCGACGGCAGCCGACCGGCTGCTCGTCCTCGCCGAAACCGCAGATGGGATCACCCTGTTCGTCGTCGACCCGAGCTCCCCCGGGGTCAGCCTCACTCAACAGCTGTCGGTGGCGTCGGACACCCAGTACCGGGTGGAGTTCGCCGCAGCCACCGTCCCCGCCGACGCCGTCGTCGGGGCACCGGGCGCCGGCTGGGCGATCTGGGAAGAGGTCGCACCCGCGGCGATGATCCTGTTGGCGGCGCAAGCCGTCGGCGGAGCCCGCCGCTCCCTCGAGCTCGCGGTCGACTACGCCGCGACCCGACGCCAGTTCGACAAGCCGCTCGGCGCCTTCCAGGCGATCGCGCACTACCTCGCGGACGCAACCACCGCGGTCGACGGCGCCGAGACGCTGGTCTGGGAGGCGGCCTGGGCTGCTTCAGCCGGGCGTTCGACGGCCCGGCTGGCGCCGATGGCGAAGTTGTTCGCCTGTCAGACATTCCGCGACGTCACCGCCATGGCGCAGCAGATCTTCGGCGGCGTCGGCTTCGCCCTCGAATTCGACGTCCAGCTGTTCTTTCGCCGCGCCAAGGCTCTCCAGGTCGCCTGGTGGGACGGCCGCTACCTCGAGGAGCTCATCGCTGCCGAGGTGCTCGACGCGTAGCGCCAGCGCCCCCAGCAAGATCAAACTGCTCGAGTGTGCAATTTCCGACAGCGCCCATGCGGGGATCTGTCGAAAGACCGTCGGAAATTGCACACTCGTGCAGGCAATCCGGCCGGCGGAGGGACCGAGGCGGCGTCCCGGCCGAGCTGTTGGTCCGATTCGTCCGGCGGGCGCCCGGGCGGCGCATCCGAACGACGGGCCAGCGGGCACATGAGTCTCGGCGAACCGCTTTCCGGGCGGCGGGGCCTGGTCTAGTCTGCGATCGAGGCGCCCGATCGGCGGGCGCTCCGAGCGCCCGCCGGAGCTTGCCCGGTCGGGAGTTGAGGGGACCGCGATGGCCATGATCAAAGTCACGTCCGAGGATCTGCAGAGCGCATCCGGCACGCTGATGCAGGGCTCGAACGAGATCAGCGACCGCCTGACGAGCATGAAGAACCTCGTGACGAATCTCGTCGGCGGCGACTGGCAGGGCGCCGCGTCGGGCAAGTTCAACGAACTGTTCGACCAGTGGAACGTCTCGGCGGCCGACCTGCAGCGGGCCCTAAGCGGGATCTCCCAACTGCTGGGCAACGCGGCCAGCGCCTACGCCGAGACGGAGAGCCAAATCGCGCAGTCGATGAACCAGGGCTGAGCCGGGCACCAGAGGCAAGGGAGACCAGGTGCGCTTCACCGTCGACCCGGAAGGGCTCGCCGCCTTGCACGACCAGCTGGTGGGCATCCAGGCCGACATGCAGAACATCGGCTCGTTCACCGGGAACCACGATCCGCTGGACCTCGGCACGAATGATGACGTGTTCAACAGCCTGCAGAACTTCTACAACCAGTGGTCCAACGGGCTGTCCATCGTCACCGACGACATGACGGCGATCGTGGAGTCCCTCGCGACCGCGGCCGAGGGCTACGCGAAGACTGAGAACTCGATCGTGACAGCGGAAACCCCGAAGGGTTCATAGTTCGATGCCCCGATGGCTGACCATTCTCGGTCAGAATTTCTCGCTGCCCGATCCCGACGTCGTCGAGGAGATCTCGCGCCAGTTCCGGCAGATCTCCGATAACCTGGAGCAGTCCGGCACGCGCCTCACCAAGCTCGGACCCACCCACGACTGGGGTCATTGGTCCGGCTCCGCCGCGGACGCGTTCGAGCAGAAGCTCGGGCCGCTGCCTGGTGACCTGAATCAGGCATCCGGCTCCTTCGGCAAGGTCGCTTGGGCGCTGTGGGAGTACGGCAACACGCTGCGCGACGTCATCACCTCCATCCAGACGCTCGCCGGGCATGTCGACGATGCCCAGTCCGAGCTCTCGTCCATCCAGGCCGCGGCCGCCGCTAATACCGACCCCACCCAGCAACGCGCCTGGCAGGACAAGATCACCCAGGCACAGCAGGCAGTTGCCTCGCACGCGACGCGGCTCCAGCAGTTGCGGGACGACCTGGATTCGGCAGCGCACCTCGTCGAGGGTCGGATCCAGGACGCCATCAACATCGGCATCACCGGCTTCAGCTCGTTCGGCCGGCACTGGATCGGTCGAACTCAGAACGCGGTTGGTGAGGTTGCTGGCTTCGTCGTGCATCCGATCGAGGATCTACCCGGGGCCATCGCCGCCGAGTGGAATCACCCGTCATGGCAGAACCTGGCTCGGGTGGTGGGTGACGTCGCGGGCATCGTTGGACTAGTCGCTCTGGTCATTCCCGGGCTGGGCGAGGCGCTCATGGTTGTGTCGATGGGCCTCGATGCCGGCAAGCTCGCCCTGGACACGGGGGCGGTTGTCAGCGGGGAAACACACAGCTGGGGCAACGTCGCCCTCGACGGAATCTCGTTGGCCCTCGATGGCACGGCACTGCACGCGAGCGGGGCGGCCGAAGGTGAGACTGTGGCCAACGATGCGCTCGGCGCCGGCCAGTCGGATCTGAACCAGGCCGTCCGGGCCAACGTGAAGGCACAGAGCAGCCTGTCTCGGGCGATCGCGAGCGGACGTTCCGACGGACTGATCGCATCTCTGCGCGACGGCGCCGACGGGTCACTGGTGCATCTCGAGTCGATGCGCAACAAGGTGTCGATGCTCGACGACGCCCGGACGGCGGCACAGACGGGTGCCGGCGCCTGGCGGACCGGGTTCCGCAGCTCGCTGAAATTCGACTTCGGCGGGGTCGGCGAAACGTATCAGGCGTGGCGGCACCTCCAGTGGAACACGCTCGCCCGCAGGTATCTCGGTGAATTCACCGGCGTGGACCTCTCCGGGGCTGTGCACAGCGCAGGTGTCGTTCGGATCGAAAACCTGAACTTCGCCGTGCATCAGCTCCGAGCTGCGAGCGGCGGCATGGTCGGGGGCGACGATAACTTCTCTGCTGTCCTTGGAGATCCGCTCGCGGGCCTCCGCGCTCTCGGAGTCAAGGTGGGGGCCGCATCATGACCGCAACGACGCACATCGCACCGAGCGGGATCCGGCTGGCGACACCCGGGGACTGGTTCGAGGTGCCGACCTCCGAAGACCCCTCCGAGATCGCACGTCAGGTAGACGCACTGGTCGTCTCCCGGCCCGGGCTTGAAGGGCAGCGCGAGGTGCTCACCGGGCTGCTCGGCGTCCTCGGGGCCACGGCCGCAGCGAGCCGTGCCCTATGCGTGCGGGCAGTGCTCGTCGACGCTCCCGGTGGCCAGCTGCCGGCCTTTCTCATGGCCTCTATCGGGGAGGCGCCCGCGGGCGGTGTGGCGGCTATCCCCGGGGAAGACGCTTCTTGGCTGAGCCGGACCTTCGATTTGCCGATGGGCCCGACGGTCCGTCTCGAGGGGGTCGGCGAAACCCCCCGTGGTGCCGACGGCGGCGCAGTGGCCGTTTCACTCGTGCAGTACCACGCTGCCGTTCCGAGCACCGACCGGCTGCTCAGCCTGGTGTTTTTCACACCCGCGCTAGGGCTGATGGACACCGTGCTACGGGAGATCTTCCACGGCATCGCCTGCAGCGTCGAGTTCGAGGCCGACAACCCGGACCCCGAAGGTACGGCCGCGATGGCGCCGACCCATGGGCGTTCCGCCCCGGACGGCCTGACCTCCTGATGCGGCTCACGATCACCCTGCGCTCCGCGGAGGCATCTCGTCATCTGGCAGTAGACACCCAGCCCGGAACCACCCTCGCCGACTTGCTCGAGGCCGCCGGTGCCAGCGGCGCTGTTGCGGTGAACGGCAGGGCGGCGCAGCCCAAGACCTTGCTTAGCCATATTCCGGTTCGTGACGGAACTGTGCTCGATGTTGGTCGCCGGCGCCCTGCCACCCGCCGTGCGGACCCGGGCGCCCTGGCCCTACTCGTAGCAGGGGGGCCGGCGGCCGGGCACAGCCTGCCACTGGCCGAAGGAACGCATCCTCTCGGACGCACCGAACCCCTGCCGCTGGACGATCCGGACGTGTCCCGTCGCCATGCCCAGCTGGTGGTCACCCCCGACCATTCCCTCGCCTTGACCGACCTCGGCTCGCTGAATGGCACCCGCGTGCAGGAGCAACCGGTGGCCGGCACGCACCTGCTACGCCCCGGCGACCTGATCCGGATGGGGCAGTCCGCGCTCATAGTGGCGATGGCACCGACGGCGGACGCGGCCATGACCGAAGGCGACGGGGGCCGGCTCCGGTACAGCCGTCCACCGAGGATCCGGGTGGGAGCGGCCGGGACCAAAGTGGACCTGCCGGCACCGCCCGGGGAAACCGACCGCGCGCCGATTCCGGTTCTGGCCATCCTGGCCCCAGTGGCTATCGGGGTGATGATGGCCCTGCTGCTGCACCAGATCACCTACCTAGCCTTCACCGCCCTGTCGCCGGTGATGGCCATCGGCAACGTGGTGTCCGATCGGCGCCGCGGCCGGGTCGGTCACCGCCAGAGAATGGTCGAGTTCGAGGCGCGTCGCTCCGCCGCCCTGGCTACCGCGCGCACCGCCCAGGAAACCGAGCTTGGTCGTTTGCGCTACGACCATCCCGATCCGGCCACCGCGCTGCTCATTGCGACCGGCCCGAGCAGCCGATTGTGGGAGCGGCAACGCCACGACGATGACTTCCTCACGCTGCGCATCGGCACCGCCGAGATCCCCGCGTCGGTGGAGGTCCGGCAAACGGCGCCGCCCACCGAAACGGTGTCCCGGGTCACCCGGTTGCCAGAAGCGCCCGTGGTCGTGCCGGTGACGAGTTGCGGCGCGGTGGGTCTGACCGGCCCTGCGACGCTGGTCCGGGCGCTCGCTCGGGCGATGCTGCTGACGGCCGCAGTCCTGCATAGCCCACGTGAACTCACCATCACCTTGTTGACCCTCGACGAGGCTCGTGCCGACTGGGAGTGGCTGCGCTGGCTCCCGCACACACGCTTCCCTGACTCCGCTGCCGCCGGTTCCCGAATCGGCAACGACGAGGTCACAGTGACAAACAGGGTTAGTGAACTGGCCGCACTGATCGATGCGCGCCGTGCGGCTGTCCCGCCTGGTCAGAAGCCGACGCTGCCGGCAACCGCCGATCTGGTGGTCGTAGACAACTCCTATCGGGTGCGACTCGAAACCGCGCTGGGCCCACTGCTGCACGCCGGGCCGGGTGTCGGTGTCTACTTCCTCTGCCTGGATGACACGGCCGCCCGGCTGCCCGAGGAATGCGCATCCGTCGTGGAGATCCGCGATGCGCCGGATGGTCCGCTGGCCCAACTCCGCCGGAGCGGGCACCAACCGGTAGAGCAAATCGTGCCGGACCGGGTTACTCCCGACGTGTGCGAGGAGCTGGCTCGTTCCATCGCCCCCGTGATCGATGCCGGTGGCGTCGAGACCCAGGCGGCGTTGCCCGGATCGGTGCGCTTCCTCGAGCTGGCCGGTCTCGAGCCGCCGACCTCGGAGGCGATCCTCGCGGGCTGGTCCGGCGGCGGTCGGACCACCCGAGCGCTGCTCGGCGTTGGCGCGGACGGTCCGGCAATTCTCGACCTGGCTCAGGGACCGCACGTCCTCATCGGCGGCACCACCGGGTCGGGCAAGAGCGAACTGTTGCAAACCCTGGTGGCCTCGCTCGCGGTCGCAAACCGCCCGGACGCGATGAACTTCGTGCTCGTCGACTACAAGGGGGGGGCGGCGTTCCGCGGATGCGCCCAGCTGCCGCACACCGTCGGCATGCTCACCGACCTCGACGCCTTCCTCGTCGAGCGG
Source organism: Mycobacteriales bacterium (assembly GCA_035533475.1). Classification (NCBI taxonomy): domain Bacteria; kingdom Bacillati; phylum Actinomycetota; class Actinomycetes; order Mycobacteriales; species Mycobacteriales bacterium. Next base: position 53,118 of record DATLTS010000046.1, read on the forward strand.
GCGCTCACCTCGCTGCGTGCCGAACTTCAGCGTCGCAAGGCCCTCCTCGACGCCGCAGACAAGACCAACGTCTCCCGATACTGGGAAGCCCTGCCTTCGATGCCCGGCGCAGACCCCATGCCACGGCTCGTCGTAGTTGTCGACGAGTTCGCGGTGATGGCCGAGCAGTTGCCGGAACTGCTCAAGTCCCTCGTCGAGATCGCCGCGCAGGGTCGCTCGCTCGGCGTGCATCTCGTGCTGGCCACGCAGCGCCCGGCGGGCGTGGTCAACGCCGAGATGCGAGCGAACATCAACTTGCGCATCGCGTTGCGGGTGGCGTCCATTGACGACAGCATGGACGTGATCGGCGGTCCGGAGGCGGCCCGGATCCCGGCCGAAGGCACCGCCGGACGTTGCCTCGTGCGGACCGGCACCAGCCGACCGGTCCCCCTGCAGGCCGCGCGAGTCGGGGGCCTGCGGCCCGGAGCCCACGCGGTTAGCGCCAGTGTCGGCGTCGTGCCTGTGGACTGGCTCGACGTCGGCCGGCCACCGGCCGGCGCGCCGCCCGACAGCTACGACCCGGCGGATCCCACTGATCTGTCCACCTTGGTGACCGCGGTCGCCGAAGCCGGGAGTCGGCTTGGCACAGCGCGGCCACGCTCACCCTGGCAGCCGCCGCTGCCGACCGCCCTCCCGCTGTCGTCGCTGGCGCCGTCCGACCAGGATCTCGCCATCGTCTACGGCCTTGAGGACCTGCCGTCCCGGCAACAGCAGCGTCCCGCCGTACACGACCTACGCCGTGCCGGGCACCTGCTGGTAGCTGGTGCCCCCAAATCCGGCAGATCGACCCTGCTGCGCACATTGGCCGGATCGATCGCCACAAGCGTCACCGCCGAAGTGGCCCAGCTCTATGTCGTGGACTGCGGCGGGGGGGGCCTGTCGTCGCTGGCGGCGTTGCCGCACTGCGGTGCCGTCGTCACGCCGGCCGAGCCTGAGCGGGTTGACCGGCTGCTTACCAGGCTCACAGCTGAGCTGTCGCGCCGGATGCAGCTGCTTGCCACTGCGGGCTGCAGCGATATCGGTGAGTACGTTGCCGGGGGTGGTGAGCCCCTTCCGTACCTCGCGGTGATCGTCGATCGTCACGACGCATTCAGCACCGCGCTCGAGCACATCGACGGTGGCCGCCTGGTTACCGAGCTCCAGCGACTGGTCCGGGACGGGCTGGCCGCGGGTGTCCGGGTCATCGTGACCGGTGACCGGAGCCTCCTGACGGGGAAGCTCGGTGGCCTCGTCGAGGACAAGCTGGTGCTTCGGCTCGCCGACCGGATGGACTACACCGTGGCTGGCCTATCGGCCAAGACATTGCCCGACATCGTTCCAACCGGACGCGCGTTCCGGCTGCCGGCCGGCGACCAGATTCAAATCGCCACCCTCTCCGCCGACCCGGAGGGTGCGGCGCAGAATCGCGCGATCCGGGACATCGCCGCGACTGCTGCGGCACCACGGCACCGACCGATCCGGGTCGATTCGCTGCCTCCGGCAATCAGCTATGCCGAGGCACGTGATCTGCCCGTCTCCGGCAGCGGCGCTCTTGTCGGCGTCGGCGGCGACGAGTTGGGACAGGTCCGCGCCGACGGCCCCGGGTTCCTCGTCCTCGGGACGTCAGGTAGCGGCCGCAGCAGCGCCCTGGCCGTTATCGCCCGTTCCGTCGTCGACGACGGTCGCCCGGTGGTTCTGGTCACCCCACGCCGGTCCCGATTGTCGGTACTGATCCCCGCCGGACCCGGCGTACTCGCAGTTCACGACGGTGGCGAGGAGGAACTTGCGGCCGCGGTAGCCACTTCAACCGACACGGTCCTCATCATCGACGACGTGGAAATGCTCACCGAGACCGCCCTTGGAGAACAGATCACCGCCATCCTCCGCCAGGCACGCGATACCCGGCACGTCGTGTACGCCGCCGCGTCGGGAGACGAGGCGGGAAACATCTACCGCGGCCCGCTCGCCGAACTGCGCAAGTGCAAGCAAGGGCTGGTACTTGCACCAACCAACCCCACCCAGGGGGATGTGATCGGCACCCGGCTGCCTCGGTCGGTGCTGTCCGCCGGCATCCCGCAACGAGGCGCCCTGGTGCTCAACGGGACGGTCACCGCGGTGCATGTACCAACCATCGAACCGCCGGCACCCGCGCGTGCTCCCGCCAAGCGCCGACGGGCGCCTGCCCGGACCGAGAGCGGTTGATCAGTGCCGCCGCAGAGCCCCCCGCAGGCGCCCCCATCGGCCATGCATTACCGGTTGGCCTGCTGGCGCTGCGCCAGCGGGCCGATCCGCCCGCATCCGGGTTCGCGTCGGATCCGCCACGGGTTCGGACTGCTGTATTTCCGGCCGGGCGGCTACGCTCGCCGGCCGGAAATGCACCCATACGTCGCCAAAGCGCAGCGAGCACGCGTCGATCAGGGCGGTTCCGTCCGGCCCAACGGCGGTCTCCCCCAGCCACGTGCCGTTCGCGGACCCGAGGTCACGCAACACGACAGCGGAAGCGGTCACTTCGAGTTCGGCGTGACGACGGGAGACGGACCGGTCTGGGTCCAGCTCGGTGAGATCGACATCCGGTGGCACCGGCATCCGCTCGTCGTAGCGTCCGACAACTGTCATCCCGGGCGGCAGGAACCATACCGATGGTCCGGCCGCGAGGGACGATTCGGTCGCCCGTTGGGTCACGGCAGCGAGCATACGGTGATCGAACCTCAGGGGGCGCAATCGTGAGCGACGACCCGACCGCAACCCGCGGCCGGTCCAAGCCACCTGCATCAGAGCCGCCGGCGGAAGGGCAGCCCAGCAACGACCCGACCGCAACCCGCGGCCGGTCCAAGCCGGCGCCGGCACCGCCTGTATCCGAGCCGCCGGCGGAGCGGCAGGCCGCCGCAGATCCGACCGCAACCCGCGGTCGGCTCGCTCCACAGTCCTCGCCGCCACCCGACGGCGCGCCCCAGCCTGACCCGCAAGGGACCGTGCTCCGGCGTCGCGCGCCGGGGTCCTTCCCGGCCGCGGAAGTCAAGGTCGCTCCAGCACTGGCCTCCGCCCCGATGGCACCGGTCGTACTGCCCGATCGTCGGATCGAGCCACCCGTCTACCGGCCTCCCGGCAGCCGGCGCAGGCTGGTCGCTGCCGTCGGTGGTTTGCTTCTCGCGGGCGCCGGAGTGGCCCTCGGATACGCATTGCATCCGCAGCCAACGCCCCCGGCCCGGGCCACGGTCGCACCGCCGACCCTGTCGGGGGTGGTCGCTTCCGGTCCGGCCGGAGCTCTGCACTGCCCATCAGCGCTCCTGCACGTGGTCGGAACTATCACGGTCACCGCCGCGACCACGGTTCGCTACCAGTGGCGCCTTCCGGATGGCACCTTCACGGCCGTGCAAACCCTCACCGCGGCAGGCCCCGGACCGGTCACCGCCACACTGAGCTACACCCTGTCCGGTCACGGACAGCAAACCGGCGTGGCCACTCTGCACGTGCTGACACCCGCGGACGTTTACTCCAACCCAGTGGCCGTCGCCTACCGGTGCCCATGAAGCCAGTTGCCGCTAGGAACCTGTGAAATGGAAGGTGACCGGCATGTAGTTCGCCGCGTGAGCGTTAGCGTTTGGACTGCTCTGGCATGACGCCTCGATGGTGAGGTCACCGGCGGGTATCGAGGGCGTTGGTTGTCCCTGCTGGGATTGGAATGAGCCGACCTGCGCCGTGCCCTGCCAGGAACCGTCCGGCTGTAGCCGGATCGGCCCACCCTGCCTGAGGTCCGCTTGGGGGACGAGGGTTGCGATGTCGTAAATGACGATTTGGCTTCCTGCTGGGCAGGCTGTTTGGGAGGTCATGGTGATGACCGTTTTGGCCCCACCACTGCTCGGCGAAATGGTGAACGTCATCGCCGGGCCGCCGTAGCAGAGCCACGACACCGCGTCGTTGGGATCGTTGAGCCTGGCCGTCACGTTCGAGTGGTAGTAGAACTGCCACTGACAGGCAGCGTTCATGTCGACCGGCTGGGTGCCTTTGGCTCCTGTACAGGTCCAGTTCCCGGTCCCGTCGCCCGGACCGAGCAGAGGCTTCGTCGGGGCGGCCATGCTGAATCCGAGCGACGCGCAGTAGGAGTCGAGTTGCGCGCCGCCGAGCAAGCCGGCCTGCGACGGCACGATAGACGCGGGCGGCAACTCGGCGCCGGCCGGCAGCCTGCGGAGGTTTTGCGTGCTGGTCAGGACGTGCCCGTGGTAGGTGAACGAATCGAATATGGTCAACCGCGTTGCCGTGCACGTTACCTGAGTCGGGACGATACCCGTCTGCAGCGGCACGCCCTGCGACAGTGTGTGATCGTACCCGGCGTAGAGCAGGCTCACCGAGTGGCTGTAGTCAGCGTTGATCGTCAGCAGGGTGTGCTCACCACGGGTCGCCCAGCGCCAGGTCGACGTCCCATATCCGGTGTCGATGAAGGGGGCGCCGTTGAGAACCCCCGTGGCCGGCGGTCCGCCGGGCGGGGACACCCCGATCGCCGTGCCGTCGGCGTTGTAACGCGTGTCCCCGTCGAGCGGACTGGGCGGCAGGTTTACCAGGACGGGCTGCTGGCTCCAGACGTCGTCGTACGGACCGCCCAGCACCGCCCAGGTGCCGACTATGCATGACGCCAGCGGTGGGGGGCTGGGTGAGGCTGCAGCGGCGCCGACGAGAGTGACGGCCGTCAGTACCGCAACCACTCCAGCGACGACCGGCGGCCGGCTGGCGATGCGCACCGGTATCGCGCTCACAACGACACTAACCAGAGCGGATGTGCGCCGCGGTGGCGCCGCCCGGCCCGGTTCCGCGGGAGCTTTCGGGCCGTCCGCCGCGTGACTCGGGGGCTCGCTCCTCGGGGCGCTCGGTCCGGGGGGAGCCGCCGGGGAAGTGCCGCCCGCCACGGTGCCGCCCGCCACGGTGCCGCTCGCCACGGTGGCCCCCACCGTGCTGGAACCGGCGACCGGAGCGAGCGCAGCCCCCGCTGCCGAGACGGTCCCGGCGCCGACAATCGCGGCCGTTGCGCCGCCGGCGGCCAGAGCGGCGACAGCGCCAACCATCGCGGCCGGCTGCCAATTCGGCCCGTAGGCCTGACGAGCTGCCGCGGTGAGGTTCTCCCGGAACTGCGCGGCCGAACCGGGCCGGGCGGCAGGATCTTTGGCCAGGGCGGACATCGTGAGCAGCGCCAAGGCCTCGGGGATCTGTGGCCGCACCGACCGGGGGTCCGGCACCGGATCTCCGAGGTGGGCGTCCATCACGGCGGCTGGGGTCGCGCCCACGTACGGGCGCTGCCCGGTCAGCACCTCGAAGAGCACCGCCCCGCAGGAGTAGATATCCGTTCTGGCGTCCAGGGGTTCGCCGCGCACCTGTTCCGGACTCATGTAGGCGGGCGAGCCCACCGATGCCTCGCTGCCCTGGGCGAAGGCTCCGACGTCGCGGGCGAGGCCGAAGTCGACGAGCCGGGACACCCCGGCGCGATCCACGAGGATGTTGTCGGGCTTGATGTCGCGGTGCACCATCCCCCGGGCATGCACGTGCTCGAGGCCGGCGAGCGCCCCGTCGAAGACTGCGGCCGCCTGTTCGCCACCAAGTGGGCCAGAACGGCGAAGCATCGCGCGCAGGCTGGCCCCGTCCACGTAGTCGACCACGATCGCCGCGATCACGTCGTCGTCGAGGATTTCGCGCACCCGGACGCAGTTCGGATGATCGAGGGCACGCATCAGCGTGGCCTCGTCGCGGAAGCGGGCGCGAAATTCCTCGTCGTCCATCCACTCGGGCGCGAGCACTTTGATCGCAACCGCATGGCCGTCGTCGTCATGCGCCCGATACACGGTGCCGGACGCGCCGGACCCCACGATTCCGTCAACCGAGTAGGTGCCGATCCGCACCCGGGCTGGCGAGCCCAGCCACCTGGCCACGAGCAGTGGCGCCGCCCCGAGTAGGGCACCGGCGACGGCTGCGACGATCCACCACACCGGGTTCATCGAACCGACCCGCGACCCCCACCACGCAGCGTCCCCAGCGCCAGCAGCGAGGCCCAGCCCCGCTAACCGTGCCAGGCTCGAGGAACGGTGGCGGAAAGCCAGCATCAAGGAGATGCCGGTGGCGGCGACGGTGACGGCCAGACCGAAGTAACCGGCCCAGGTGGGAACATGCATGACGGCCTCCTCGCGAACACCCAAGCATCTCCGCGCACCGATCGCGGGTGTTTTCGGGTAACCAGCGGGAGAAGCGCCCTGGTCGCCTAGCTGAAGGCGGCGGCGAGTTCTTCGAGGCATCCGGGCAGCGCGTCGGCGATCGCCCAGGTGTCCGCCACCAGATCGGGGCAGGCCATGATGCCGACGTCGAGCCGGTCGAGGTTGGACAGCACCGTGATGTTCATCCCGGTGCCCGGCAGCAGCGGGCCGAGCGGATAGATGGCGTCGATCCGAGCCCCAGCCAGGTACAGCGCTACCGGCGGTCCCATGACGTTGGACACGATGAGGTTCTGAAGGGCGGGCTGCAGCGCCGAGAGACCGAGGCTGCGCATCAGCCAGGTCACGACGGAAACCGCCGCGGGTGGCGTCACGTCGGCGAGCGACGCGAGCGTCGACGTCCCTGCCGCCCCCGTAATCTCCTTGGCCATCGCCGAGTTTCGATGCACGAGCTGTAGGAGCTCCGCCGGCTCGCTCTCCCGCATCGGTAGAGCTACGAGGAGGGCGGCGAGCCGGTTGGTGCCGCTCGTCTCGCCCTCACCCGCATTGAGCGGGCAGCTGACGACGAGCGGTCGGCCCGGCACCGCATCCCGCGCCCTGAGGTAGCGCCGGAGTGCCAGCGCGATCGTGGCGAGCACCACATCGTTGAGCTTCACGCCGGCCGCGTCCTTGACCTGCTTCGCCTGCTCGAGCGGCAGCGCGGAGAAGGCCGCGATCCGGGCCCGGGTGGGCGGCCCGCTGATCGGGGTCCGCGGCGAGGCGATCGGCATCGTGGCCGGGCCGGAACCGGCAATCATGCGACCCACGGCGGGCAGGGCCGAGATCAGGCCCCGTCCGCTCGACAGCACGGCCCTCCCGGCGGCCAGCGGCCAGCGGAGTTGGTTCGCCAGGGTCCGGCCGGTCAGCGCGAATGCGCCGGGCCGTTCGTCCTGGGGGCCGGGCAGCGGCGGCGCGGGAAGCGGCGGAGGGTTCGGCTCGAGATCTAGCAGGGCGGCAATGAACTCGGCCCCCGCCGCCCCGTAGAGGGTGCAGTGGTGCACCTTGGCGACCAGCCCCACCCGGCCCGCTGCCAGTCCGTGAACGACGTGCAACTCCCAAAGCGGCCGGTCCCGGTCCAACCGTCGGCTCGCGATCCTTCCGACCAGATCGCCGAGGGCGCGCGCATCGCCGGGGGGATCGACCTCGTCGTCGAACAGGTGGAGCGAGAGGTCGACGTCGGCCACCTCCAGCCAGTACGGCTTGTCCAGGGAGAGCGGCACGGTGACGAGTTGCCGTCCGAATGGCGGCATCAGGTGGATTCGGTCGGCCACGACCTGGCGCAACCGGGCGCGGGAGTACCCGTCTCCGGGTGAAGGATCGAGCAGCAGGACACCGAGAACGTGCATCGGGAGCTCGGCGGTCTCCAGGGCGAGGAAGGCGGCGTCCATCCCGGTGAGCTGCTCGGCCATCGGGCTCCCCTCGTTTAGGCCGGTTGCCCGCACCGGCCGGCCAGGCCGGCGATCTTGGCCGACCGAGTAAACGCCGACACGACTTCCACGTCCAGCCCGTTCGTCAGGTAACAGAACGACAGCCCGGTATCGGGATCGGCCCAGGCGAGCTGCCCGCCAACTCCCATCGAGCCAAATGTCCGCGGCCCGACGGTTCGGCCGAACTGGCGGACGACGGCGTGCCCGTCGTCGCCGGCGATCACGAGTCCGAGCGTCCGGTTCGCCGCAACCCCGAGGAGGGGGTCCACCATGGCGTTACGAATCCGCCCGGTCGCATCGGCCAGGACCGCGGGATCCCAGACGGCGCTTGGGTCGTGCAACAGTGCCTGGTAGTACAGCGCGACGTCGCCAGCGCCGGCGACGGCGCCGGCCCCCGGGACTCCGGCGGCGCGCACCCTTGGCTCGTTGAACCGGAGCAGGAGCCCGTCCGCAGTCTCTGCGAGCCGATCCCCCAACTTCTCCCCCGCCGACCCGCCGTCGCCTGTCAAGGTCAGGTCCAGAACGTCGCCCTGCTCGTCCGCTGGTACGCCCAGCTGGAGTCGCGGTAGACCGAGCCGGCCGGCGACCCGGGAGGCGAAGAACTTGCGGAAGTCGGTGCCGGTGACCCGCTCGATGAGATCCGCGAGCACCCAGGACGCGGAAGTTGCGTGATACTCGGTCCGACTTCCGGGGGCCCAATCGAGCCGCCAGCTGGCGAAGCGCGCGCGGCGGCGGTCTGGGTCGGCACCCTCCTCGGGTCGCATCGGCGCCCGCGCGAACCCCGCGGTATGGGTGAGAAGGTGCTCAACCGTGACCAGGTCCTTGCCGGGGGTGGCAAACTCCGGCACAAGTTCGGCGACGGCAGTCTCCGGCCGCAGGTTGCCCTCGCCGAACAGCAGCCAGATCGCGGAAGCGGTCAGCGCCTTGGTCACGCTGAAGACGACGTAGCGGGCGGACTCCTCGGCGCCGAAGGTCTCGGCAGCTATCAGCCGACCGGAGTGCGCGACCGCGACCTGGCAGCTGGGTAGCGTCCCGTCGTCGATGTCGCGACGCGCCCGCGCGAACAGGGCTTTCAGCGCGCCGGCTGGTATCGGGTCGGGCGCCGTCACGAGCTCGTCAGGTCCGCCAGCGCGCGCAGCTGCGCCGGGTCCCGAACCCCGCCGATGAGCAGCGTTCGCACCGGGCTGGCCCGCCACAGCTCGAGCCGCTCGCGGATTCGCGCCAGCGGACCGCAGAGCGCGATGCCGTCCGCCAGGCTGTCCGGGACGGCTCGCATTGCCGCCTCGCGATCGCCGGCTAGAAACAGCCGCTGCACGACTGCCGCAGACTCGGCGTAGCCCATCCGGGCAATGACGTTCAGATGGAAGTTCTGACTCGCTGCTCCCATCCCGCCGATGTAGAAGGCCAAACTCCACTTGACCAGGCTCAGTGCCTGCTCGACATCATCGTGGATGGACACGGTCACCGGGCAGGCCACTTCGAAGTCCGGTCCCGCTCCGGCCAGCGCCTCCGCGTACACCTCGGCTCCACGTTCGACGTGGTAGAAGATCGGCAGCCAACCATCCGCTATTTCGGCCGCCAGCGCGACGTTCTTCGGTCCCTCCGCTCCGAGCAGCACCGGGATCCGCTCCCGGAGCGGATGCAGGGTGAGCTTCAGCGGCTTACCGAGCCCGGCGCCCCCGGGGTAGGGCATCGGGTAGTGCGGCCCGTCGTTGCGCACCACGTCCCTACGCCAGACCGACCGGAGGATCTCGACGTACTCCCGGGTCCTTGCAAGCGGTTGGGGAAACGGCAGCCCGTACCAGCCCTCGACCACCTGTGGACCGGATACCCCCAGTCCCAGCGTCAGCCGGCCACCGGATAGGGCGTCCAGGGTCGCCGCAGTCATCGCCGTCGCGGCAGGGGTCCGCGCGGATATCTGCACGAGCCCGGTACCGAGCCGGATCCGGGATGTACGGGCCGCGTACCAGGTGAGCGGAGTGAATGCGTCGGAACCGTAAGCCTCCGCGGTCCAGACCGATCCAAAGCCGCAATCCTCCGCCGCGAGCACGGCGTCCGTCGCGTCGTCGGGTTGCGCCCCCCAGTAGCCGAGCATCAGACCGAGGTTGAGGTCGCTCACCATGGCGTGCCTCCCTAGCCCCGCGGCAAGCCGAGGATGCGCTCCCCGACGACATTGCGGAGAACCTCGCTCGTCCCACCAGCGATCGTCAGTGCCCGGCTCGCCAGGAAGCGGTGGTAGGCCGCGGTCTGTTCGGGGGCGGCCTCCGGCCCGAGCAGTTCGAGACCGAGCTCCGCCGCATCCTGGCGCAGGTGCATGCCGACGAGCTTGCGGACGCTCGAGGCAGCCCCCGGATCGGTGCCAGACACCCGAGCGAGGGTGGATCGGAGCCCGAGCATGCCGTCCGCCTGAGCCAGACACACGAGCCGCCCCACGCGGTCCAATACACCCTGATCGTCGAGGTGGCCAGTCCCGGCAAGGCCCTCCAGCACGTCCTCGACCCCGGACGGGAAGGCCGAGCCGCTGCTCATGGCCACCCGCTCGTTCGCGAGCGTCGTCCTGGCCAGGCTCCAGCCGCGACCCACCTCGCCCACGACGCAGTCGTCGGCGACGAAGACATCGGACAGGAAGATTTCGTTGAACAACGCCTCCCCGGTCAGTTCGCGCAGCGGACGCACATCGATCCCTGGGCTGGTCATGTCAATCAGGAAGTAGGTGATCCCCTCGTGCCGTCTTTGCCCATCCGAGCCGGTACGGGCCAGGCAGATCGCCCAGTCCGCCTGGCGCGCGGACGACGTCCATACCTTCTGCCCGGAGATGGACCAACCCCCATCGACCCGGACCGCCCTCGTCTGCAGGGACGCCAGGTCAGACCCGGCTTCGGGTTCGCTGAACATCTGGCACCAGGAGATCTCGCCGGCCAAAGTCGGTGGGACGAACCGGGCCCGCTGCTCCGCCGTCCCGTACTGCAAGATCGTGGGTAGCGCCCAGTTGCCGATGACCAGATCGGGGCGCTCGACGCCGGACCGGCGGAACTCCTCGTCGATCACCAGCTGCTCGAGGGGGCCCGCATCCCGACCGTACGGCGCGGGCCAGTGCGGGACCAGATAGCCAGACTCCGCGATCCGCCGACGCCTCCCGACCGCGTCTTCAGGGCCGATCGAGTCGAGAAAGGACCGAACTTCGGGCCGGTAGCTCTCGGCGGCGACCGGCAGGTCGATCTTCCGGCCCCGGCGACCTCCGGCTCTGGCGGTGATCGCGGCACGGCGTCTCCAAAGCTCCGTACCGCCGACAAGCTGGCGGCTGGCCACGGCGCGCTTGAGATAGAGATGGGCGTCGTGCTCCCAGGTGAAGCCGATCCCGCCGAGGATTTGGATACAAGCCTTCGCGCAACCGACGGCCGCCTCCAGGCAGACGGCCCCGGCGGTTGCAACCGCCAGCCGGCGCTCGTCGGCAGAGGCTCCGGTGCTGCTTACCGCGCGGGCGGCATCCCACGCAGCCGCCCGGGCCAACTCAACTTCCACCAGCATGTCGGCGCAGCGATGCTTGACCGCCTGGAAGGCCCCGATCGGGCGGCCGAACTGGATCCGGTCGCGGGCATGGCCACACGCGGTGTCGAGGCACCACCCGGCGATCCCGGCGGCCTCAGCCGAGAGCAGGACCACCGCCCAGTCCCGGACCATGTCGGAGTCGACCCCATCGAGCCGTCGGCCTGCGCCGAGCCTGATCCCGGCCGTGGACAACCGCGCGATCCGCCGGCCCGGGTCCATACCCGGCCTCGAGGTAAGGGTGACGTCAGCCGCGTCCACGACGTACCACGCACGCCGGTCGCCGAGGTCGACGGGCACCAGGCAGAGCCGGACGGCGGCACCGCCGAGCAGCAGGCCGACGTCCCCGGCCGCGACAACGCCACCCCCGTCCGGTCGGCCGACGAGCGTCTGGTCGCCGAGCGCAACCGCCACCGGCGCCGAGCCGTCCAGAATCCCGGGGAGCAGTTCAGGCGCAGGTGGCCGCCCCTGCACGAGAACCGCGGCCAGGACGGTCGGCAGGTACGGTCCGGGCGCGACGCAGCGGCCCAACTCGTCGAGGATCACAGCGAGTTCCGGGCCGCCGCCCTCAGCCGCCGCCGCGACCAGGCCCTGACCGGCGAGCGAATCCCACCAGGACGGCAGCTCGTCGGCGTCGGACTCGGCTGCCGACCGGGCACTCGCGGCGACCTGTGAACGCAGCGCCCAGCCGCGCACGGATGCGCCGAGCGCCTCCTGCTCTTCACCGATACCGAGGCCCATTCACCCACCCTGCCGGTAGTGGTCGCACACGGTCGAACGGCATATACTAGAACGTGTTTCATTTTTCGGATACCAGCGCCTGGCCGGATCCCGCGCGAGGGTGGGCGGCTGCTGAGCGACGGGCGTGATGGACTGGACGCTCTGGGCCGGCAAAGCCCTGGGTCGGCTGGTAACTGCCCCCAGGCCGGCCACCGTTCCGACGACGCGACTGGTCGAGCTACCCGGCCGCGGCACGACGTCCGTCATCGACTTGCCCGGGCCACCTGATGCCCAGACGCTCGTTCTCCTCCACGCGCTGGGGACCACGGCGCGGCTGAGTTGGTATCCCTCACTCGAGACGCTCGCAGAGCGCTACCGCGTCGTGGCCTTCGACCAGCGCTGGCACGGGTCGGGAATCCGGTCCCGCGAATTCCGGCTGGTTGATTGCGCCGACGACGCGGTCGCGGTCGCCGACCTGCTCGGCCTCGACCGTTTCGTCGTCGTCGGGTATTCGATGGGCGGCGCGGTCGCCCAGTTGATCTGGCGCCGGCACCGGTCCCGGGTGGCCGGCTTGGTGCTTGCGGCGACCGCTCGCAACTACCGGGGAAAGGTCGGGGAGCGGCTCTGGTTCCAGCTGACCCGGGCGTCGATGGCGCGCTTCGGTGGGCACGCCCATGGCCGAGTGGAACAGCTCGGCACGCGAGTCGCTGCGCTGGACGGCAACGGTTACCAGGACGAACTGTCCCGCTGGGCCATGCGGGAATTCCGCAGCACGAGCGTGTGGTCGATGCTCGCCGCACTCGATGAGCTGGGGCGGTTCGATTCCTCGGCCTGGATCCGGCGGGTGGACATTCCGACCAGCGTGATCGTCATGACCCGAGACCGGTTCGTTCCGACCCGACGTCAACGCAGCCTCGCGGCCGCGATACCGGGTGCGATCTCCTTCGACGTCGCCGGTCACCATGCCGCGCTGGTGCTCGGTGCCGATGAGTTCGTGCCCGTACTTCGCGCCGCCTGCGACTCGGTGGTCCGCCGAATCGATCAGGCCGGACGGCCCTGACGCGGAGTCGCCCGAGCTTTTCTCGGCGTCGCTGCGGACCGACCCCCGGGCAACTCGTCGGCTGCCCGCACGAGCTCCGCGAGGGCTGCGGGCACGGCGTCGACGAGATCCCACAGCTGGGGCATCAGCTCGCGGCAGGAGATCATGCCGAAGCCGAGCCGGTCCTGATTCGACAGCACGGTGACGTTGAGGCCGGCGCCGTCCATAACCGGGCCGAGCGGGTACATGCCGGTGAGCCGGCCGCCACCGAAGAACAGGGGGATGGGGGGGCCCGGGACGTTCGAGATGATCAGGTTGTGCACGACCGGATGCCGGTCCGCGATCCGCAGGCTGGAGTAGACCCGGGCGGCCAGCGAGAAGGTGTTGGGCGCGGCGTGCTCGGCCCAGTCCTGGAGTAGCTGCGCCCCGACCATCTCGTGGTCCGCTTTGGCTCCCTCGTTCGTCTCCGCGATCGCGCGCAGCCGCTCGCCAGGATCAGGTATGTCGCTGGCCAAGGTCGTGAACATCACCGAGACCTTCGTCGTGCCCTCGCGGTCGCCCTCGGTGGCGTGCACGGACACCGGGATCGCCGCGATCAGCGAGCGGTCGGGTAGCTCGCCACGCGCCTCGAGGTAGCGGCGCAGGGCGCCGGAGCAGATCGCCACGACGACATCGTTGACCTTCACGCCGAACGCGTCCTTCACAAGTTTGACATCAGCCAGGCTGACGTTCGTGAACGCGACGTTGCGGTGGGCCGTCACCGTAGCGTTGAACGCCGTGCGTGGCGCCGTGAACGGTGCCGGCATCCCCGGAGCGTCTCGTCGTGCGCGACCGACCAGCAGCTTGCCGACGCCGATCAGCGTGCCGGGGAGCAACCTCGCGACGCCGACCGGACGGCCAACGACGTCGTAGAGGGCACGGGCGAACAGTTCGACGTCACCAGGGCGGCGCTCCGGCTCCCAACTGTCCGGAACGTCCCGGTCCGGCGGGTCGGGCTCGAGATCGAACAGTTCGGCCATCATGTTGGCGCCCGTGACACCGTCGATCGTGCTGTGGTGAACCTTGCTGATGATGGCGATCTCTCCGCTGGCCAGCCCCTCGACCACCCAGAACTCCCAGAGCGGGCGGGACCGGTCCAGGGGGCGGCTGGCGATGGCCCCGACCAAGTCCGCGAGCTCATGGTGACCACCGGGGGCCGGCACGGCGATCCGGCGCAGGTGGTAGTCGAGATCGAAGTCGGGGTCCTCGACCCAGTAGGGGCGGGACAGGTTGAACGGGACGGTCGCAAGTTTGCGCCGGAAGCCCGGCACCAGGCCCATCCGCTTATCGATGTAGCCGTGTAGCCGGTCGAAGGAATAGCCCTGCGGCATGGTCGAAGGATCGATGAGCATCAACCCCAGCACGTGCATATGCATCGTGGACGTCTCGAAGTAGAGAAAGGTCGCGTCCATCCCACCGAGCCGCTGCATGGCCTCAGCCTAGGCGCTGCGGCCATGCCCCGTCCGGTTGCCCACCCCCGCCCGGCAGACTTGCGGCATGGGCCGAAGCTTCCAGCGTTTGTCGACCACGGGCGTCCTGCTGACCGCCAATGCGCTGCGCCCCATGGGCGGCGCTAACCCGCTCTCGATCCCGAGCTTCTTCGCCGGGTGGCTCACATCGGAACTCGCCCCCCACCTGCTCGCCCTGACCGGCCTCGGCACAGCGGTGCACCTGACGCATTCCGGGCTCGGCGACAGGCGCGATCGGCTCGCGCTCGGCATGAACGCCGCCGCGGCAGTGGGGCTTGGCGGACTGATCGTGCAGAGCCAGCACTCCCATCGGGTACTCGAGCGGGCGCTCACCGACGACCTGGGGGACGACTATGTGGCCCGGCTCGATCCAGCGCCGGACCGCACCGACCTGGCCACTCCATGGCGCCAGATCGCCAGGCCCTTCACGATGAAACAGGAGGACGTGCGCCGGGTCGCGGACCTCGACTACTGGGGTGACGGCCATCCCCGCCACCGGCTCGACGTCTACCTGCCCCGGCGCGGCGGTACCGGGTTGCCGGTCCTGCTACAGATCCACGGGGGTGCCTGGGTTATCGGTCGAAAGGACCAGCAAGGCCTGCCCCTGATGACGCACCTGGCTGCGCGTGGCTGGGTCTGTGTCGCACCTAACTACCGGCTTTCACCGCGCGCCCACTGGCCGGAGCATCTGATCGACCTCAAGCGCAGCCTCGCCTGGATTCGGGACAACATCGCCAGCTACGGGGGCGACCCGGATTTCGTCGCGGTCACCGGAGGTTCGGCCGGCGGCCATCTGGCTGCGATGTTGGCGCTGACCCCGAACCAACCGAACCTCCAGCCGGGCTTCGAGGCGGCCGACACGACGGTCCAGGCCTGTATCCCGCACTACGGCGTCTACGACCTCGCCGCCACGACCGGGACAAGGGCCGCCGAACTTCGAAGGGACCGGTTCCTCGCGCGCGTGGTCATCCGCCGCGACCCCCGCCACGACCGCGAGGTGTACGAGCAGGCCTCCCCCCTTTTCCTGGCCGGCCCGGATGCCCCACCGTTCTTCGTCGTGCACGGGCGACACGACTCGCTCGTCCCGGTCGCGGAGACCCGGGCCTTCGTCGAGCGGCTGCGCACCGTCTCCACATCCCCGGTGGTCTATGCGGAGTTGCCCGGCGCACAGCACGCCTTCGACGTGTTTCCGTCGATCCGCAGCGCCCATGTGGTGCGCGCCGTCGAGCGGTTCCTGCGCTGGGTGCACAACCGACCCCCGGACTCGTCGCCCTAGCGCATTACGAGATCGATCGTGTGCTCCAGGTCTTTGAGCACCGCCGCCACGGTCATCCGACCGGACAGCAGCGCGAGGACGTCAGCCAGCCACACCTTGCCGATGACGTGGGCAACGAGCGTGTCCCGCCCGGGGCTCGCGGCGCCCTCCTCGCCGCCCGCGGACGCGATGATCGACACCAGTGTCGCGCCGACCGCGTCGACGTCGACGGCGGCCGACGCGTCGGCCGACATCAAAGCCCGGAGCATGGCCCCGGAGAGCCGGCGGTTGCGGGCGAGGAAGCGGGTGACGGCCGCAACTACCCGGTAGACCCGCTCTCCTGGGGCGAGGTTCGGGTCGTCATTGCCTCGCGCGGCGCTGTCGCGCAGCTGTCCCAGGGTCCGGCCCATCGCGGCCACCAGCAGGTTCACCTTGGACGGGAAGTAGCGGTAAAGCGTCCCGAGGGCCACCCCCGCCCGGTCGGCCACCTCCCGCATCTGCACGGCGTTGTAGCCACCCTCGGTGGCCAGTTCGACGGCGGCGTCGAGGATCCGCTCCCGCCTGGCCTGCTGCGAGGCCGGGACCTCGGCGGTGGCCGCCGTGCTCACCCGACACCGGCCGTCGAGCCGTCCCGGGCAACCCGGCTGGCCCAGGGATAGTCCGCCTTGCCACTCGGCGATCGGCGAATCCGGTCGACGAACACGACCGCCCGGGGCAGCTTGTACCTGGCCAACCGGGTGCGGCAGTAGTCCTCGAGATCGGCCAGGCTCGGCGCCGGCGTGTCTGGACGGAGCTCGACCACGGCCGCAACCCGCTGGCCGTATCGCAGGTCGGGGATCCCGGCGACCACGACGTCATACACGGCCGGATGGCCCTTGAGGACGGCCTCGACCTCCTCCGGGTATACCTTTTCGCCGCCGGTATTGACGCACACCGCACCTCGGCCGAGCACCGCGATCGTGCCGTCAGCCTCCACGGTGGCCATGTCACCGAGCAGTACCCATCGCTCGTCATCGATGGTGACGAAGCTCTCGGCGGTCTTGACCGGATCCTTGTAGTAGCCCAGCGGAACCCGATGCCGCTGGGCTACCCGCCCGATCACCCCGGAGCCGGGAAGCACCCGGCGCAGTTGGTCGTCGAGCACGGCGGTCCGTTCGTTCAACGCGAAACGCAGGCCGGTGTCCGGACTGGAGCCGGCGGTTCCCGTGCCCTGGAAACCGGTTTCGGAGGCCCCGAAGTTGTCGAGGAGCAGGGTGGTCGGCATGAGCTGCTGGAGTCGGGAGCGGACCGATTCCGACAGGATCGCACCGGCAGAGCTCACCACCAGAACGGAGGACACGTCGGTACCGGCCAGCGGTCCGGCGAGAGCCTCGACCAACGGGCGGGCCATCGCATCGCCGACGATGGAAAGCGAGTTCGCCCGCTCCCGTTCGATGGTCCGCAGCACGTCGACGGGGTCGTACTTACGGACTAGAACCACGGTGGCGGCCTGCAGGAATCCGATCCAGGTGGCCAGCTGGGCCGCTCCGTGCATCAGTGGTGCGACCGGGAACATCACCAACCGACCCCGACCAGAGGCCCGTTCCGCAACCTCCTCCGCTCGGCTCACCGGGGTGCCCACCGGCTCGCCACCGCCCATGCCTGCGAAAAAGATGTCCTCCTGGCGCCACATGACGCCCTTGGGCATTCCGGTGGTCCCCCCGGTGTAGATGACGTAAAGGTCGTCACCCGATCTGGCCGGGAAGTCCCGTCGCTCGGACTGTGCTGCCAGCGCCGGCTCGTAGCCATCTGCCCTGCTGGAGCCGACCTCCAGCATCTGGCGCAACGTCGCGACGCTCGGGGCGACCGCCCGCACCCGGGCGGAGAACTCCACGTCGTGCACCAACGCGACCAGGTCCGCATCCGTGAACAGGTGGGCCAGCTCGTCTTCCACGTACCGATAGTTGACGTTGATTGGAACAGCACGAACCTTCAGGCAAGCGATCATCGTCTCGACGTATTCGGGTCCATTGTAGAGCTGAACCCCGACATGCTCGCCGGGTCGAATGCCAGCGGCGATGAGATGATGCGCGAGCCGGTTCGCTCGCGCATCGAGTTGGGCATAGCTCAGTCGACGGTCCCCGCAGACAAGTGCCTCGCGTTCCCCGACGACGTCGACAACGCTCTCGAAGATGTCGGCTAGGTTGAACTCCACGACCCAGCCTTCCTCAGACGGGGGCCGCGGCGAGCGCCGCGCCCAGCGTGGCCAGCTGGCGGGTGGGTGACCCGAGCTCGTGCTCGATCTGTTTGATCCACAGAAAGTAGCGGTGCAGCGGGTAGTCAAGGTCGACGCCGAGGCCGCCGTGCAGGTGCTGGGCGGCATGGACGACCCGCGATCCGCCGTCACCAGCCCAGAATTTCGCCACGGCAACCTCGTCGGCCGCCGGCCAGCCCACCGAGAGCCGCCACGCCGCTTGGACCGCCGTGAGCCGGACGATCTGGGTGTCGATGTAGGCGTCAGCGGCTCGCTGGCCCACCGCCTGGAACGACGCGATCGGCTTGCCGAACTGCTCGCGCTTCGCGGTGTACTCCGCGGTCATCTCCAGCGCTCGCTGGCACACCCCGGCCGCGACGCAGCACAGCGCAGCCGTCCCGTGCAGCACCAGGAGTCTAAGCGCGTCTTGCCCCACCAACGGTCCGGCCAAGACATCCGCATCCGGGACTTCGACGCCTTGCAGCTCTAACGACGCTTGCGGCTCCCGGTTCGTGGTATGGAGCTCCGTGAACCGCAATCCGACTGCGGTCCGAGGCACGACGAACAGCGCTGGCCCCGACCCCGCGGCGGTCGCCGACACGACGATCCAGTCGGCCAAGTCGCCGTAGGGCACGAACGCCTTCTCCCCGTTCAGCGTCCACCCGGCACCGGAGCGAGCCGCGGTTGTCGAAGGCACCAGCGGATCGATCTCCCCCGGTTCGGCCAGCGCGGCCGTGAGGATCAGGGATCCATCGGCAACGCCGGGCAGCAGACGTGCCGCCAGCTCGGCGGATCCGAACCGGGCGATCGGCATCGCGCCGAGTGCGAGCGTCGCGACCGCCGGCACCGGCGCGACTGCCCGACCTACCTCCTCGAGCACGACCGCCAGCTCGAGGAAGCTCCGGCCGGCCCCACCGTGCTCCTCGGGAATCGCAATGCCGGTCAGGCCGGCGGCGGCCAGTTGTCCCCACAGGTGCCGGTCGAAGACCGACCAGCTGGCCGACTCGAGGCCCGCGAGATGTTCATGGGTGACCCGATCGAGAAGAATCCTGCGAGCCAACTCCTGGATGGCCTGCTGGTCTTCGCTGATCCCGAGATCCACGATCCCTACTCTCCCGCTCAGCGCAACGACCGGGGCATGCCCAGTCCGAAGATGGCGATCAGGTCCCGCTGCACCTCGTTGGTCCCACCACCAAAGGTGAGGATGAGCGTGCCCCGGTAGGCGCGCTCGAGCCTTCCGTGCAGGGCACTCCCAGGCGAGCCGCGCTTCAGGATTCCGGCCGCGCCCACAACCTCCAGCAGCTGGCCGTAGCACTCGCAAAACTGGGTGGTGCCGAATACTTTCGTCGCCGACGAGTCGGCCGGATTGACCTTCCCGATTACATCGCCCCAGATCGACTTCCAGTTGAGCAGTCGCAAGGCCTCGAGCCGGGCATGCACCCGGGCCAGGTGGATCTGTACCCATTCCTGATCGACCACGCGGCGGCCGTCCGCCAGCTTCGTCTCCTGCGCCCAGTGTCGTGTCTCGAGATAGGCACGTTCGAGGATCGCCGGCGAAGCCAACGACACCCGTTCGTAGTTCAGCTGGGTGACGATCACGGTCCAGCCTTGGTTGACCTCGCCAACGGTATTCGTCACCGGGACGTGGACGTCCTCGTAGTACGTCGCGTAGGTCGACGCGTCACCGATTGTGCGGATCGGCGTGTACGAGAACCCGATCGCACCCGTGGGCACCAGGATGATCGAGATCCCCTTGTGCTTAGGGGCATCGGGGTCGGTCCGGCAGGCCAGCCAGATGTAGTCGGCATGGTCAGTGAGGCTGGTGAATATCTTCTGGCCGTTGATAACCCACTGGTCCCCGTCCCGCACCGCACGGGTGGTGAGCGAAGCCAGGTCGGTCCCGGCGGTGGGCTCCGAGTACCCAATCGAAAAGAGACATTCGCCCCTGAGGATCCGCGGCAGCAGCTCGGTTTTCATCGCCTCGGTGCCGAACTGCATGAGTGCGGGCCCGACCGTGTTGATGGTAAGGAATGGCACCGGGGCGCCCGCCCGCTGAGCTTCGTCGTAGAAGACGAATTGCTCCATGGGTCCGAAGCCACGGCCGCCGTACTCGATGGGCCAACCAACGCCTAGCCACCCGTCCCGGCCCATCTGGCGGACCGCCTCGAGCACACGCGGACCCCCCATCTCGCCCGCGGCCATCTCCTCCGCGATATCTGATGTAACCAGTCGACCGAAGTAGGCCCTGAGCTCGTCTCGGAGCGCCAGCTGCTCCTCGGTGTAGGCGACGTACATCTCAGAACCCCGCGGAGGCCGTGACGCCCCCATCGACCACGAACTCAGCTCCCGTGCAGTAAGAGCTGTCGTCACCGGCGAGGAAGGCCACGACAGACGCCACCTCCTCGGCCTCACCCATACGTTTGAGTCCCGACACGCGCGACGCGACGTACTTGCGGCCGTCCTCGTCCATGACCGCCCGCGTCATCGGGGTGTCGATCCCACCTGGGTGTACCGAGTTGACCCGGATCTTCTCCTTGCCGTACTCGAGTGCGGCCACCTTGGTCAGTCCGCGGACACCGAACTTGCTCGCTGTGTAGGCCCCGCAGAACACCGTGCCAGCAAGCCCTTCCGTCGAAGAGATGTTGACGATGGAGCCACCGCCCACCCGTCGCATCGCCGGGACAGCTGCCCGGATTCCGAGGAATGTGCCAATCAGGTTGACCTCCAGGACCAGGTGAAATTCCTCCAGGGAGCAGTCTTCGATGGCGGCGAAGCGCAGGATTCCCGCGTTGTTCACCAACACGTCCAGCCGACCGAAATCACGCTCGGCCAGCGACACGACCGCGCTCCAGTGGTCCTCCGACGTCACGTCCAGTAGGGCGAACCGCACCCGGTCGCCGAGCTCGGCCGCGAGCGCGTTCCCCTCGTCCTGAAGAATGTCGGCTACAACGACGCTGGCTCCCTCCTCGTGCAATCGGCGCACTTCGGCCGCTCCCATCCCGCGGGCTCCGCCCGTAACGATCGCGACCCTGCCCTCGAGCTTCATGGCTTGTCACTCCCGACGACCCACATCGCGAAGAACTGCGAACCACCGCCATATGCGTGCCCGAGGGCGCGCCGAGCGCCCTCGACCTGGTGCTCCCCGGCAAGGCCACGGACCTGTAGCGCCGCCTCGGCGAAACGGCACATCCCGGAAGCGCCGATCGGGTTGCTGGACAGGACACCGCCGGACGGGTTGATCGGCAAATCACCGTCGAGGGCGGTGGTGCCGTCGTCGACGAGTTTCCATCCGGTTCCTTCGTCGGCGAAGCCTAGATTCTCCAGCCACATCGGCTCGTACCAGCTGAAGGGGACGTAAATCTCCGCACAGTCGATCTCCCGACGCGGATCGGTGATCCCGGCCTGCCGGTACACATCGTTCGCACAATCACGCCCAGCGTGCGGATTTACGACGTCGCGACCCGCCCCGATGGTCGGCTCGCTGCGCAGCGCTGTGCCATGCAGCCAGGCAACCGGTTTCTCAGCCGCGTCGGCAGTGCGTTCGTCGGCCAGGACGACCGCGCAGGCCCCATCCGAGGACGGACAGGTTTCGAGGTAGCGGAGCGGCTCCCACAGCATCGGCGAAGCGCGTACGGTCTCCTCGTCGATGTCCGGCAGCTGGAGATGGGCGTAGGGATTCTTCAGGGCATTGAGCCGATCCTTGACCGCAACCCGGATTCCGATGTGTTCCGGAGCACCGGCCCGACGAATGTAGGACCGGATGATCGGGGCGAAGTAGCCACCGGCGCCCGTGACCAGCCCCGGGTTGAAAGGCAACCGGATGGAGAGCGCCCATGTTGCGTTGCTCTCCGACTGTTTCTCGAAGCAGACTGCGAGGACCCGTCGGTGCGTGCCGGCGGCCACCAGGTGCGACGCCATCACGCCGGTCGAGCCACCG
This sequence comes from Mycobacteriales bacterium, assembly GCA_035533475.1. NCBI lineage: Bacteria > Bacillati > Actinomycetota > Actinomycetes > Mycobacteriales > Mycobacteriales bacterium. The sequence continues at coordinate 75,031 of DATLTS010000046.1, forward strand.
ACACTTCCAGCCGTGTGCACCCGCAGCATCGGTTTGCCGACCGCACCGAGCGCATCCGCGAGGTAAAGCTCCGGCATCATGACGCCTTCGAACATGTCCGGGGCCTTGCCGACGACGACCGCGTCGATGTCCTGCCAACCGAGGCCAGCGTCGTCGAGCGCCCGGACCGCGGCTTCGCGGACCAGCCCCGGCATCGAGACGTCCTGGCGTTTGGCGGCGTACTTCGTCTGCCCCACACCGACCACGGCGACGCGCTCGCTCACGCTGCATCCACCTCGAGAACGGCGACGAGGTTCTGCTGAAGGCACGGTCCGCTGGTGGCGTGCGCGATGGCCCGGCGGGCGCTCCCGGTAGCCAACGCCTGCGCCGCGGCGGCGAGCCTGGTGAGCCCGGCGACCATGACCGGCCCGGAGTCCACGTCGACCGGCGTGTCCCCCAGGTCGAGCGCAGCCCGCAGAATGAGTTCCTGGTGCGGGTAGGGCGTGTGCAGCCACGCCGCGTCCGGTCGCCCGGCCAGGGCACCGGATCGTTCGGCAGCAAGCCGGGCGGAGGGCGAGTTGGTGAGATCGCGCCCACCGAGCGCCGGCGCTTCGATCCGATGGTCGATGCCGCGGATCCAAGCCGGGCGGGCGGTGAGCTGGCGGGCCCGATCGCCGACCGCGAGGATCACGGCGGTTGCCCCGTCCGCGACGGTGGTCGGTGGCACGTCGGGCACCGCCGGGAACCGCCCACTGTCCCGCATCGCCTGCGCCTGTAGACCGGCCAGGCTGCGGGCGTCCGGCCACAGGGGTGCAACGAGATAGGGGTCGAGCTGGAGCGCGAGGGTTCGGTCGAGCTGCCCCCGCGAAGGTCGGGCGAAGGCGTAGACCAGCGCGGTGTCGAGGTCTGCGTGCTGGAGGACCTGGACCGCCTCGTAGAGGGCGAATGCGCCGTCCATCTCGACGTGCGACTCGCGGATCGGCGGCCAGGCGCCGACCGCGTCGAGGGCGCCCACGAAAGCGAATGGGTAACCCTGGAGATAGTCACTGGACCCGGACACCGTGAAGCCGATCTCGCGCTGTTCCAGGCCCCCCTGGTCCAGCGCCTCCCGGATCACCGGAATGAGCATCTCGACCTCGTTGCGTTCCTCCTCCGCCGCGCAGCGGAACGACGCGGACGCCACAATCGCGACCGGGCGGTTCATGCGTACTCCCGGTAGCTCTCGTACGCGGCGTCCGGCTCCCCATTCGACCGGAAATACCGGATGTTGCCGAGGTTCGGCTCCCACTCGTCTTCGGGGGCCCAGACGGGTTCGACCCGCATCCCAAGGTGCACCTCGGACGGATCGCACTCCTGAACGAGGAACATCGAGGTGATGTCGGCGCCGTCGAGCCGGATCCAGGCCGTGACGTAGGGCGGGGTGAGCCCGGGGCTGGGCACCAGGGTGACGGCGAACGTGGTCACCGTCCCGGTCCCCAACAGCCGGACCTCCTCCTCCGTGGCCACCCCGCACATCGAGCATGCCCCGCGCGGTGGCACGTAGACCTTGCGACAACGTGGGCAGCGCTGACCGACGATTTCGCCGCGCGCCATGGAGCGCAGGAAACGCGAGGCGGCCAACCCCGGGGTATAGGTGAAGTCGAGCCGGATCGGCGTTTGGACAATTGTCACCGGCTCACTCACGCGGAATCCTCCGGCTGGAAGCACAACAAATCGCGGATGGAACCGACCCGATGTTCGGCCCAGCGGACCCGCACCCGCAGCCCGGTGCGGATGGCTGCCGGCCCTTCGACGTCCACCGCTGCCAACATCCCGGTGTCCGCCCCGTCAAGCCGGACCAGCGCCCAGGCAAACGGCCGGTCCAGCGGCTGGCCCGCCAGTGGGTTGGGGTTCCAGACCCAGGTCGTGACCACTCCGGCATCGCCGACCTCGACCAGCTCAGAGATGTCCTCCGAGGTCACCGGGTCGTACTCGGCCGGAGGCACGAGAACCCGGCCGTCGCGAGCCCGAACGCCGAGGATGCGCCGGTCCCGTAGCGCGGTGAGGAAGGCGCCGATCACCGGACCGGTCGAGCGGGTGTAGGTGTACTCGATCGCGTGCGGGGCGACGAGCGCCTCGGGATTCATACGCCCGGCGCTGACACGAAACGCACTGGCATTTCCTTGATCCCGTTGATGAAGTTGGACCGGAGCCGGCGCGGCTCCCCCATCAGCTCGACCCGCTCGACGCGGGCGCTCAGCGAGCGGAAGATGCACTCGAGCTCGAATTTGGCGAGGTGTCGACCGAGGCAGAAATGCGGACCGCCGCCGCCAAAGCCGACGTGCGGGTTGGGATCCCGGCCCACATCGAACCGGTGCGCCTCCGTAAAGACTTCCTCGTCGCGGTTCGCCGACGTGTAGTAGATGACCACCTTGTCGCCGGCAACGATTTGTTGTTCGCCGATCAGGACATCGGCCAACGCGGTGCGGCGGAACATGTTCACGGGAGTTACCCAACGGACGATCTCGTCAGCCGCGGTCGCAAGCAGCCCGGCATCGGCCCGCAGTCGCTCCCACTCCGCGGGGTGCTCAATCAGTGCGAGCATCCCCCCGGAGATCGCATTTCGCGTCGTCTCGTTCCCGGCGACCGCGAGCAGAAGGAAGAACATGTCGAACTCGAGCTCGTCGAGCTGATTCCCCTCCTCGTCGGGACCGATCAGCTTGCTGACTATGTCGTCGTCGATCCGCTCTCGTTTCGTGGCCGCCAGCTGGTTGGCGTAGGCCCACATCTCCTCGGCGGCCACCTGACCGTCCTCCGGAGATGTCTGGAACTCGGGGTCATCGAAGCCGATCATGCGATTGGACCAGTCGAACACCCGGTGCCGGTCTTCCTGCGGCACCCCCATCAGCTCGGCAATCACGATCAGCGGGAGTTCGGCGGCGCAGAGCGTCACGAAGTCGCCGCTACCCTTGGCCACGGCGGTATCGACGATCTCGTCGCAGGCGGCTTGGATCCGAGCCTCGAGCCTGGCGATCATGCGCGGGGTGAAACCGCGGTTGACCAAGCTGCGCAACCTGGAGTGCTCCGGGGCGTCCTTGTTCAGCATGAGCAGGCGCGTGTTGTCCAGGTGCTGTCCGGTGAACTCGTTCATCAGCGCACCGCGCTCGTAGGACGAGAAGAGCTCCGGGTTGCGTGAGACGTAGACAACATCGGCGTGCCGGGTCAGCGCCCAATAGCCGGCGGGCTGCTGCGGGTCGTCGTGGTGATAGACCGGAGCTTCCGTACGCAAGCGCCGGAACTTGTCGTGTGGCACGCCCTGCACGTACTGATCCGGATCGTAGACATCGATCTCGAGGGTCATCGCGGTGCGCCTCTCTCGTCGCCCGGCGATAGGGAGAACACGTTCTAGTTTGGCGGGCCGCCGACACCGCGTCAACGCAGCTTGCGGAAAAACTAGAACGTGTTTTACTTTTGCACCGAGCGGACGGGAGAACGCAGATGGGTGACGCGGTCATCGTTGACGCCGTCCGGACACCGATCGGCAAGCGGGGCGGCTGGCTAGCCGGTCTGCACCCTGCCGAGGCGCTCGGCACGGTACAGCGCGAGGTTCTCATGCGCGCTGCCCTCGATCCGAGCCTGGTCGAGCAGGTGGTCGGCGGCTGTGTGACCCAGGGGGGCGAGCAGGCGAGCAACATCGCCAGGTACGCGTGGCTACACGCCGGCCTACCCGAGCGCACCGGCGTGACCACTGTCGACTGTCAGTGCGGATCGAGCCAGCAGGCGGCGCATTTCGTCGCCGGTTTGATCGCCGGCGATGCCATCGATATCGGTATGGCGTGCGGCGTCGAGATGATGAGCCGGGTGGGCCTGGGGGCAGCGGTGATCAACGGCCCCGGAGTCCCGCGCCCGGAGGGTTGGCAGATCGACCTACCCGACCAGTTCACCGGCGCCGACCGGATCGCCCGTGACTTCGGGATCAGTCGAGCGGATCTCGACGAGTTCGGCCTGGCCTCGCAGCAGAAGGCCGAGCGGGCGTGGGCCGAGGACCGGCTCAAGTCGCAGATCGTGCCGCTGTCGGCGCCGGTGCTCGATCCGGATGGTCGACCCACCGGCGAGATCCGCCTGGTCGAGCGAGACCAAGGTTTGCGCGACACGTCCCTGGAGAGGCTCGCCGCGTTGAAGCCGGTGCTCGACGGCGGGCTCCACACCGCCGGAACCTCCTCACAGATCTCTGACGGCGCCGCAGCGGTGCTGCTCATGTCCGCCGATCGGGCCCGGGCGCTCGGGATGGTCCCGCGGGCCCGGATCGTCGCCCAGTGCCTGATCGGTGACGATCCGCACTACCACCTCAACGGACCAGTTGCCGCCACCACCCGGGTCCTCGACCGGGCCGGAATGTCGATCGGCGACATCGACCTGTTCGAGGTCAACGAGGCATTCGCCGCGGTGGTGGTGAACTGGGCGCGCCAGCATCAGGCCGACCTGGCCAAGGTGAACGTGAACGGCGGCGCGATCGCACTCGGCCATCCGGTCGGGTCAACCGGTGCCCGGCTGCTCACCGCTGCTCTCCATGAGCTCGAGCGGACCGGCGGCAGCACCGCTCTGGTGTCCATGTGCGCCGGCGGTGCACTTGCGACAGGCACGATCATCGAGCGAATCTAGGAGTCCACATGGCGGATCTCGAGACCCATCGGGCCGGGCCGGTCCTGATCGTCACGATGAATCGCCCGGACGCCAAGAACTCGCTCTCGCTCGACATGCTCGCGGGGCTGGCCGACGCCTGGGAACAGATCGACGCCGACCCCGAGATCCGGGTCGCGATCCTCACCGGCGCCGGGGGTGACTTCTGCGCGGGAGCGGACCTCAAGGCGATGAACGCCAGCCAGCAGGACAGCGACGCCGCTCGACGCTTCCGCGGCGACTCCGGCCTGGCCTGGAAGGCACTCCTCCGCCACCATCAGTTGAGCAAGCCGCTGATCGCGGCGGTGGAGGGATATGCGGTGGCCGGTGGCACCGAGATCCTCCAAGGCACCGACATCCGGATCGCCGGTGAGAGCGCGGTCTTCGGCGTCGTCGAGGTCACCAGGGCATTGTTTCCGCTCGGTGGATCGACGGTGCGGCTTCGCCGGCAGATCCCCTACACAAAGGCAATGGAGCTGCTGCTGACCGGCGACCGGATCAGCGCGGCCGAGGCCCGGGACATCGGCCTGATCGGCAGGGTCGTGCCCGACGGTCAGGCCCTCGACACGGCGCTCGCAGTTGCCGAGCGGATCGCGCGCAACGGGCCGCTCGCCGTCCAGGCCATCAAGCGGTCGGTGCAGGCGACCGAAGGGCTGCCGGAAGCCGAGGCGCTGAAGATCGAGCTAGAGATCGGTCTGCCGATCTTCGCTACGGAAGATGCCAAGGAGGGCACCCTGGCGTTCAAGGAGAAGCGTGAGCCCCGCTACCAGGGACGCTAGCCTTGATCTTTCACGCTGGGCACAGCTGATCATTTGAGTGATCGTTTTGGGCGCCTGGTGCGGGCTGCTGGTTGGCGCTGTGTGGTGGTAGCGCGGGGGGGTCGGGTTGGAGGTATGCCTCGGGGCCGGCTGTCGC
>DATLTS010000047.1 GCA_035533475.1 Mycobacteriales bacterium
GCGTCACCCTCGCCCTGGTCGTTCACGACGTCCATGCTGGTCGTTGTGCTCATCACGTGCGCTCCTCCCCGAGACCCCGGCAACTGCCGGCAGCCCCAGAGTCGGGCACCGAACTCACACACAGACGATTAGACACGCTCCACCCGGAAGATCCGCAAAGCGGTCCAGCTCCACAGGTAGCAGGACACAGACCCAACCCAGCGTCGCTAGCCTCCGCCGCTCGCCGCCAGAGGGAAGTAGTTCTCCTACCGGCCGGCGGACGGCAAGCCAGGAACCTTCCTGTTCTTGTATCCGAGCCTGGAGCCGGGTGAATCCTCACGGCAGCGCAGCGGGCTGCAGCACCTCGCGTTCATTGTAAAGACCGGGTAGCGGTTCACGAGGTGCACGAACGGGTCCGCGATCTGGGCAGCACGGTGCTGTTCGCGCCGCAGGAGTTCACGCAATACCACGCGGGTTCGGTGAGCTGACCGCGTTCGACACCAGGCGGGTCGTCTACGGCGTGCAGCGACGGACCGTGCTCACTCACTCACCGGAACTGCACGATTCCCAGGTGCGCGGGTTCGACGGCACCACCATGGCCAAAGCCGGCCGCCGACTCGACGCCCTCGCCGCCACCCTGGCCCGCGGCAAGACCCCGTCGCACCCGCGACAAGGTAGCCGCCGAAATAGAACAGATCACCGCCAAGCCGTGGGTGCGCCGAGTCGTGCACTGGCAGCTGACCGGCGAGGCACCCAAAGATCTACGCCTGTCCTGGCGGGTCGACACGGCCTCCCGCGCTGCCCTCGAGGAAGAGCTGTTCGGCAAACAGGTGCTGATCAGCGACTACGACGACTATCCGATCGTCGAGATCGTCGCCGGGTATCGCTCCCAGTCCGAAGCCGAGTTCTCCTTCCGGCAGATGAAAGACCCGCACGTGGTCCGCTTCGCCCCGATGCACCACTGGACCGACCACAACATCCGGGTACACACCTTCACCTGCGTGCTCGCCCTACAGATCGCCCACCTGATGCGCTACCAAGCCCGCCGCGCCGGCCGACACCTGTCCGTGCGCGCGCTACTCGACGAACTCGGGCACATCGGCGAGACCGTCTTGCTCTACCAAGGCGAACGGGGCCGACCCAAGGCCCGGCGCATGCTCACCGAGACCACCCCCACCCAGCAGCGGCTCAGCGAGATCGTCAGCCTCGACCGCCACGCCCCCCGCCGACCCGGCAACCCCAGCCACCAACCGCCCGCGACCAGTTAGGTCATACACCATCAGCGTCGACAACGCCTGCCCTACAAGGGAAACAGCCGCGGAAGGTCATGATCGCGGAGACTCAGGCTAGCCATGGAGGGGGTCCACGGCGGCGGCCCGCCGGTGACCGCTGAACCGCGAGTGTGCAATTTCCGACACCGACACGCCGATGAGCCGTCGAGAATTGCACACTCGCGGTTCTCCCGATGATCGCGTCGGGGGTTTCGGGGCTCAGGCCGGCAGCACCAGCGTCGTGCCGACGGTGAGTCGATCCGGGTCGGACCCGATCCCGGCGCGGTTGAGCACCTAGAGCCGCAGGGTGGCTATGATCCGCCGCGCCAGCCGGAGGGGTCACCCTGCGCGCAGGATTGCCTGGCGCCGCGGTCGACCTCCGCCATCCCCGGGAGCATCGGGGCCGGCGAAGGCGAGGCACGGCGTCGGCTTGCTCCTCGCCGCAGCGGCCGGCGCGTCCGTTCGGGAACTAGCCCAAGATCCGGTCCGCAGCAGATCACGCGGACGGGCGGGGCTCAGCGGCACGCAGGGTCCACGCCAATCCGCCCAACGCGAGGAGGGCGCCGGTCCCCTCCGCGAAGGCGGACAGGAGCTTGCCGGGGGGACCCCACGACGGCTCGTACATGTTGGGCAGACCGGCCAGTGGGCCAACGTCGACGTATCGGTAGAGGACCACGGCCGCGACGGCGCTCCCGGTCAGCAGCAGCGCGGCTACCCACGTGGTACGGCTGGCCCAGACCCAGACCAGCAGGACGAGCCCGAGTGCGACCACCGCCTGGATCCGAAACAAGGCACCCTGACTGAGCAGCGACCCCTTGTTGGCGTCGTAGAGATGCGCATCCCGGAAGTGCACAACGGCATCTACGACCAGGGCGGAAGACACGCCCACGCGCAGGGCGTAACCGAGTACCACGCGCCGTGGATTACCGACCCGGGCCGTAGTGCTGACCACTGAGCCGTGCACCGGCAAGGCCGGTCCCCATCCGCCTTCGCTCCCGGTAACCATGTCTGGCCTTTGCTCTTCGTCCAACACGCTGACCCAAACCGGTACACGGTCGAGCCGCCGCGTTGGTTCACGCCGCGTTGCCGCGACCAGTAACGCTCCGATGATCTTGATTACGCCGCCCGCGGCTGCTGCGATGGCTCGGTGAGCCAGCGACTGAGCGCCCCCTTCATCCTGTTCGTCCTTCTCGGCACGATGGGGTGGGCGCTCGCGACTGTGGTCACGCGGACGGAATCCACCAAGCCCGCGCATCCGGGAACTATCGCCGCGTCACCAGCGTCACCAGCCGCGCCCGGCGGTCAACCCGGCATCAGCGCGACTCTGGGCGCGACGCCCGGCGCAACGACGACACCGGGCCCCGCCGCCTCGGTGGGGGCCAACGGATCGACCGGTCATGGCCCGGTCACCATCCCGGTCGCCCAACTACCGTTCACCGGGCCGATCCCGGTGCGCCCGGCCACCGCGGCCGCGCTCATCCTGATCAGCGCGGGCGCGATCCTCACGGCCACGGTAGCGCCCGCCGAGTCCGGTGGCCGGAGGGTGCTCGTGGAAGGGAAATCGGACTAGCCGGACTCCGCGATACCGAGCTTCGCCGCCACCCGCCGCATCCCGACGAGCCACCGGTCCCGATCCGCCGCCCGCCGACGCTCGTAGTCAGCCACCTCCGGGTGCGGCAAGACCAGGAAGTGTCCGTCCCGGATCGCGCCGACGACCGCCTCGGCCACCTGCTCCGGCTCGATCATCCCGCCGGCCGCCAGGGTCGCCGACTCGGGACCGGCCGCCGCCATCATCGGGGTGCGGACACCCTGCGGGCACAGGCAGGAGAAGCCAACGCCCGTCCCGCCATAACGGATCGCAAGCCATTCGGCGAGCGCCACCGAGCCGTGCTTCGTCACCGAATACGGCGCGCTGTCCATCTGGATGAGCAGGCCAGCGGCTGACGCAGTGATCAGAAAATGACCGCGCCCGCGACTTGCCATCCCGGGCAGTACGCACCTGGCTGCGAAGACGTGGGCCATGACATGAATCCGAAACGAGCGCTCCCAATCCTCGTCGTGGCCGAGCCCGTCACCGCGCCCGATCCCAGCGTTCGAGCACCACACGTCGATCGGCCCGTACTCCCGCTCGACCCGATCGACGAGTCCGGCCAGATCGGACTCGATCGCGACATCGACCCCGATGCCCACGCCGGCGGAGCCGATCTCGACGGCCACCCGGGCGGCCCCATCGTGATCCAGATCGGCGACGATGACGGCGCTGGCGCCCTCGTCGGCAAGGCGCAAGGCCAGTGCACGGCCGATACCGCTCGCGCCGCCGGTAACGACGACGACCGCACCGGACAACTCGACGCTCACCGCAACCTCCCCCGGTCGCCGACGGGTGGCGACGCGGTGCCGACCGTATGCGATCCGCGCTCTCCGGGGTCGGCCCGGGCTTGACAACGAAAGTGGAAACCGTTTTCATTCACGTGTGCGGCGCATCCTCGCCAGCGGCGTCCTCAGCCTGCTGGGCCTCGGGCTGCTTCCCGCATGCAGTGCGGCCAGCGCCGACACCCATGGGCGGATCGCCGTCGTCGCGGCGGAGAACATGTACGGCGACATCGTCGAACAGGTCGGCGGACCGCATGTCTCGGTGACCAGCCTGATCAGCGATCCCGCCGCGGACCCGCACCTGTTCCAGGAGGGCACCCGGGAGGGACTGGCGGTGGCCGAGGCGCGGCTGGTCGTCGAAAACGGCCTCGGATATGACAATTTCATGGAGCGGCTGCTCACGGCGGCCCCGAGCTCCGGACGAGTCGTGCTGACGGTGGCGAAGATCCTTCGGGTCGACGGAGCGGACGCCAACCCGCACCTGTGGTACGACGCGCCGCGGATCGCGCTGGTCGCGCAAGCGATCGCCCGGGATCTCGGCCTGCTCGACCCCGCCGACGCCGGCTACTTCACGGCCCAGGCCGCGGTATTCGACCGTTCGATGTCGCCCCTGCTCGCCACGCTGGACGCGATCAGGACCAGGTTCGCCGGTGCGCCGGTCGCCTACACCGAACGTTTGCCGGGCTATCTGCTGCTCGACGCCGGACTGGTCGTGGTCACGCCGGCGGCGTTCGCCCAGGCGATCGAGGAAGGCAACGACCCGTCGGTCTCGGCACTCACCGAGATGGACAACCTCATGACCGAGCGACGGGCGCGGGTGCTCATCTACAACACCCAGACCGTCTCCCCGATCACCGAAGCGGTCCGGGCACTGGCCCGCGCGCATGGAGTCGGGGTGGTGGGGATGAGCGAAACGATGCCCCAGGCCGAGCATTTTCAGGCCTGGCAGCTCAGCCAGGCACAGGCCCTCGAGCAGGCCCTAGGGAAAGCGGCCGCCGGATGAGCGATCCCGTCGTCGAGCTCGAGCGGGCGTCGCTGCGCTTTGGCGAGCGCACGCTGTGGAACGAACTGACCCTGGCGGTGCGAGCCGGCGAGTTCCTGGCCGTGCTCGGCCCCAACGGAGCCGGCAAGACCACCCTGCTGCGGGTCCTGCTCGGTCTCACCCGGCTGACGTCTGGCCGGGTGCTCGTTCAGGGCAGACCACCGCGCCGCGGCAGCGCGACGGTGGGCTATGTGCCTCAGCAACGCGTCTTCGACCGCGACCTTCCCTTGCGTGGCCGCGACCTGGTCCGGCTCGGTCTCGACGGCCACCGCTGGGGGCCCGGCTGGATCGATCGGGCCGGGCGAGCGCGCACCGACGAGCTGATCGCGGCGGTCGGAGCCCGTGACTACGCAGATGCGCCGATCGGACTGCTCTCCGGCGGCGAGCAACAGCGGCTGCGAGTCGCCCAGGCCCTGCTCGGCGACCCGGTGGTCCTGCTCTGCGACGAGCCGCTGCTCTCCCTCGACCTGTTCCACCAGCGTGAGATCAGCAACCTGATCGATGCCCGGCGCCGGGCCGCGAACACGGCCGTCCTGTTCGTGACTCACGAGATCAACCCGGTGCTGCCGCTGGTCGACCGGGTGCTTTACCTGGTCGAGGGCCGCTGGGCGGTCGGACGGCCGGACGAGGTCCTGACCAGCGACACCCTGTCCGAGCTCTACGGAACGACGGTGGACGTGCTGCGGGTACGTGGTCGCGTAGTCGTCGCGGGGGCTCCCGAAGTGAGCAACGACGCGCTCTGCGATCCGCACCACGGCCACCTAGGCGGCGGCGGGACCGAGGGAGTCTGCTGATGTTCGCGCTGCTGCTGGGTCAGCACTTCGTGCAGACCGGGTTGATCGCCGCGGCCGTCGTCGCCGTCGTCGCCGGAGCCATCGGCCCCTTCGTCATCAGCCGGAACATGAGCTTCGCCGTCCACGCCTTCGCCGAACTCGGCTTCACCGGAGCCGCCGCCGCCTTGCTGCTCGGCCTCGACCCGACCTACGGCGTGCTTGGCGGGTCGTTCCTGGTCGCCGGGCTGGTCGGGGGACTGGGGCTGCGCGGGCGCGAGCGCGATTCGGTTATCGGTACGGTGCTCGCCTTCGGGCTCGGGATCGGCGTGTTGCTTCTCACGCTCTACCACCACTACGCGAACGCGGCCGTGCACCTGCTGTTCGGCGACATCCTCACCGTCTCGCCCGCCGAACTGCGACTGCTGGTCATCATGGCGGTCCTTGCCCTCACGGGGCTCGCGCTGCTCTACCGGCCGTTGCTGTTCGCCAGCGTGGATCCCGACGTCGCCGAGGCGCGCGGCGCCCCGCTCCGATTGCTCTCGATCGCCTTCCTGTGCCTGCTGGCGCTCGCGGTCGCGGCCGCCGTCCAAGCCGTCGGCGTGCTACTCATCCTCAGCCTGGTCATCACACCGGCGGCCGCGGCGCAAAGGCTGACCCACCGGCCCGGCGCCGCCATCGCGGTCTCGATCGGGCTTGCCCTCGTCGCCGCCGACGGCGGCATCCTGCTCGCGTTGCTCCACCCGGCCTGGCCACCCAGCTTCTTCATCACCTCGGTGAGCTTCGTCTGCTACCTGGCGGCCCGGCTGGCGGGTGGCCGGTTACAGGCCAGGGCCAGGGACCGGTTGCGCGCGCGCGGATCGGACGGCGAGCGTCGGATCGACGGCGCGAGAGTCGAGGCCCCAGCGTGACCACGGTCTCGGCCCACGGCGCGCGGCCCGCCCGCGACACCCGCCAGCGCCGCGCCGTCGAGGCGGCACTCGGCCGGGCCGACGGGTTCCGCAGCGCCCAGGACATCCACGCCGACCTGCGGGCCGCGGGCCAGCGGGTCGGGCTCACCACCGTCTACCGTGCCCTGCAAGCACTCGCCGACACCGGCTCCGTCGACACCTTGCGGGCGGATGACGGCGAGAACCTCTACCGCCGCTGCGGCTCCGTGAGCCATCATCACCATCTGGTGTGTCGCGGCTGCGGCCTCACCGTCGAGGTCGAGTCCACCGCGGTGGAGCGCTGGGCGGAGGGGATCGCCGCCCGGCACGGTTTCACCGAGATCCGGCACTCGGTCGAGGTGTCCGGCAGCTGCACCGGGTGCGCCCGCGCCGGCTCCGGAATCCGGTGACCGAAGCTGCGGGCCCACTCCCCTCCCGCCCGGTACTCAGCCGAGAAATCTGGCTCGTCTTCGCCCTGTCGCTCGGCGCGGACGGAGCCGTGGCCCTGGTCCGTTTCCTCGACGATCTGGCGCACGGCGGCCTGGCCCGCCAGCAGGCGATCCTCAACAGCTCGCTGGCCCCAGGTCGACCCTGGCTCGACCTCGCCCTGCAACTGCTGTCCATCGCGATCACCCTGGTGCCGGTCGCGCTGGTCGCGCACTTCCTCGGCCGCTCCGGCGAGGGACTCGCCGTCTTGGGCCTGGATCGGCGCCGGCCCGGCTCCGACCTCGCCCGCGGCACCGTGCTGGCCGCGATCGTGGGCGGAACCGGGCTGGGCTTCTACCTGGCCAGCCGCGCCGCCGGAGTCAACCTCACGGTAGTGCCGGAAACCCTGCCGGCGATCTGGTGGCGGATCCCGGTCCTGCTGCTCTCGGCCGCGCAGGACGGCCTCCTCGAGGAAACCCTCGTTGCGGGCTATTTGCTCCACCGGCTGCGCCAACTCGGCTGGGGAGAGAACCGTGCCCTGCTGGTCAGCGCGGTCCTGCGCGGCTCGTACCACCTCTACCAGGGGCTCGGTGGATTCGCCGGGAACCTGGTGATGGGTCTGCTCTTCGGCCGCCTCTACCAGCGCTGGGGCCGGGTCGCTCCGCTCGTGGTCGCGCACACTCTGATCGACGCGGTGGCGTTCGTGGGATACGTCCTACTCGCCGGGCATGTCAGCTGGCTGCCGGCGCCCCGCGCGGGGTAGCTGGATCGGACCGCCCGACGCCGAGCTCACCGAGCAGCACCCGGGTTGCCCCGGCGATGTCGTCGACCGCCCGGGTGAACGCGGCGTCGTTGCGCCGCGACGGCTGGCGCATGCCGGCAACTTTGCGCACGTACTGCAAGGCGGCGGCGTGGATGTCTTCCGGACCCACGTCCTCCGTGAACGGCGGGCGCAGGGTCTTGATACTCCGGCACACGGGACTCGACCTCCTCCTGGACCGGCTTCGACGCTACCGCCGACGGCCGGGCCCGACCCCCGAAACCCTCGCGTGCCCGCGGCATAGGGTCGCCGAGTGGACGACACGGAATCGATCGCCGAACTCCAACGACAGCTCGGCGACGGCGGGTTGACGTCGGTCGAGCTCGTCGGTCGGCTGATGCAACGGATCGAGGACATCGACACATCCGGCCCGCGGATCCGGTCCGTGCTGGCATCGAACCCGGACGCCGCCGCCGATGCCGAGCGGCTGGACGCCGAACGGTCCGCGGGTCGGGTCCGGGGACCGCTGCACGGCATTCCGGTCCTGGTCAAGGACAACATCGACACGATCGGCGCGCTTCCGACGACCGCCGGTTCCACGGCGCTGGTCACCAGCGCCCCGACAACGGAGGCCACCGTCGTCTCCCGGCTCCGCGCGGCCGGAACGATCGTGCTCGGCAAGACCAACCTCTCCGAATGGGCGAACATCCGGTCGAACCAGTCGGCCAGCGGATGGAGCGCGGTGGGTGGTCTCACCGTGAATCCGCACGCACTCGACCGCAGTGCCGGCGGATCCAGCTCCGGCTCCGGCGCGGCCGTGGCCGCCGGGCTCAGCCCGATCGCACTGGGCACGGAGACCGACGGCTCGATCCTGTGCCCGGCGGCGCTTTGCGGAGTGGTCGGGGTGAAACCGACGGTGGGCCTCACCAGTCGGGCCGGGGTGGTGCCGATCTCGCACACTCAGGACACGGTCGGCCCACTAGCCCGTTCGGTCCGCGACGCCGCCCTGGTGCTCGACGTGATCGCCGGCCCCGATCCGCGCGACCCGATGACCGCCGGGGCCCCCGACGGTGGTTACCGCGACCAACTCGACCGAGGAGCAGCCGGCCTCCGGGTCGGCGTCGCCCGACCGATGACCTGGGGCCGCCACCCGGCTCTCGACGCCCTGGCCGAGGCGGCTACGGCCGCCCTCGCGTCCGCCGGAGCCGTCATCGTCGGCGACGTCGAACTCGACGCCCCGGAGACACTCGGCGACGACGAGTTCACCGTGCTCCTCCACGAGTTCAAGGCGGAAGTCGAGGGGTATCTCGCCACCCGGGGCGGGCACTGTCCGACGACGCTGGCCGCCGTGATCGAGCACAACACCGAGGACCCCCGGGAACTGGCCTGGTTCGGCCAGGACATGTTCGAGCGGGCAGCGACCACCCAGGGACTGGGCGCGCCCGAATACCTGGAGGCGCTCGCCCGCTGCCGTCGAGCGGGCCGCGAGGACGGGATCGACCGGGTCCTGGCCGAGCATCGTCTCGACGCGTTGATCGCACCGGCCTACCCGCCGGCCTGGAAGATCGACCTGGTCAACGGTGACCCCGGCGGCCTCTACTCGATGTCCCAGCTTCCCGCCGTCGCCGGCTACCCGGCCGTCACCGTCCCGATCGGCCTGGTGCACGGCCTCCCCGTCGGCCTTGCGCTGTTCGGAACGGCCTGGTCGGAGGCGGTGCTGCTTCGGTTGGCCCTGGCCGTCGAGGACGGGCTCGGCCCGGGGCCGGCCCCGCAATTCCGCGCCCCCGCGGCCGGCTGAAGCATCGGTCGGGACAAGTGCCGGGCCAACGTCTCGACGGAGTCGTCTGACTACCGCGCGAGGCGCCGGCCCGCCCGTTTGCGCACGCCCGACGTGCGGTAGGGATACCGGGAATACTGCCATCCGGGAGCCGCCATGGGGGTCATCGCCCCGATCACCAGCCGAAGCCGCCGAGCGGCCGCCGGCGCGGGTGCCGCTGTCGCCGGGGCCACGGCCCTCGAGGTCCGCCGCCGGCTCGCTGACGGGGGCGGGGTAAGGGCGATCCTGCCGACGAGCGACTTCGTCCGCGGCGTGGCCAGGCGGATGACCACCCCGCTGCTGCCCGACGACTACCTGCACATGCTCAATCCGCTTTGGACCGCCCGGGAGATCCGCGGACGGGTCGTCGAGGTGATCCCGGAAACCGAGGACGCCGCGACGCTCGTCATCCAGCCCGGCTGGGGCTGGTCGGTGGACTACCAGGCGGGCCAGTACGTGGGCATCGGGGTCAGCCTCGACGGCAGGTGGCATTGGCGGTCCTACTCGTTGAGCTCTCCTTCGACACGTGGCAGAGGGCGCATCAGCATCACGGTCAAGGCGATGCCCGAGGGGTTCCTCTCCGCCCACCTGGTGAGCGGCCTCGAGCCTGGAACGATCGTCCGGTTGGCGTTGCCGCAGGGCGAGTTCGTATTGCCCAACCCACCCCCCGCGAAGATCTTGTTCTGGACGGGCGGCAGCGGGATCACGCCCGTCATGTCGATGCTGCGGACGATGCGCCGCCGCGGCACGTTGCCAGACGTCGTGCACATCCATGCGGCGCCGAGCCATGACCAGGTCATCTTCCGAGACGAGCTGCGCGCCCTGGCCGCGAATGAGCCCGGGTTGAAGCTGGTGGTGAACATCGACGAGGTGGACGGGGTCCTCGACGTCGCTCGTCTGGCCGAGGTCTGCCCGGACTGGAAGGAACGCGAAGCTTGGGTGTGTGGCCCGGGCCCGATGTTGAACGCCGCGGAGCAACATTGGAGCAGGGAACAGGTCGGACACCGGCTGCACCTGGAGCGGTTCTCGGTCACGCTGTCCTCGTCCGCCGAGGGCGGCCACGTCGTCTTCGCCCGATCCGGCAAGGAGGCCGACCTCGACGGGGCGACGACCCTGCTCGAGGCCGGCGAGGCCGCCGGCGTGCCGATGCCCTTCGGCTGCCGGATGGGGATCTGCCATACCTGTGTGCTCCCGTTGAAGTCGGGCCGGGTGAAGGACCTTCGCAACGGCGAGGAGTACACGGGCAACCAACGCATCCAAACCTGCGTCACGGCTGCGGCCGGCGACTGCGTACTCGAGATCTGAGGGACCGATGGCCATCTCCGACGTGAAGACGTTCGCCCATCTGACCGAAGCCGACGTGGAGGCCCTCGGTCGGGAGTTCGACACGATCCGCCGGGATGTGGAGGACTCCCTCGGTCGCAACGATGCGGCCTACATCCGCCGGATCATCTACATCCAACGCCGGCTCGCCGTGGCGGCGCGATGCACCCTGTTCGCCAGCGCATTACCGCCGGCCTGGGTGATCGGGACGTTGGCCCTCGCCACGGCCAAGATCCTCGAGAACATGGAGATCGGTCACAACGTGATGCACGGCCAGTGGGACTGGATGAACGACCCCGAGATCCATTCCGGTACCTGGGAGTGGGACACCACCTGCCCGGCCGAGCATTGGAAGCACTCGCACAACTTCGTGCACCACACGTTCACCAACGTGCTGGGTCGGGACAACGACGTCGGCTACGGGATTCTGCGAGTGACGCGGGACCAGAAGTGGCATCCGATCAACCTCGGCCAGCCGATCTACAACGCCCTTCTTGCGCTGTTGTTCGAGTGGGGCGTGGCCTTCCACGACCTCGACATCGGCAGCATCCGTAAGGGCAGGAAGGATCCGGCGGAACTCAGGCGCCAGACGCGCGGAATCTGGCGGAAGGTTCGTCGGCAAGTCGGCAAGGACTACCTCATCTTTCCGCTCCTGTCCGGGCCCGCCTTCCTCTCGACACTGACCGCGACTGCGACTGCCAACATCATCCGCAACCTCTGGTCCTACATGATCATCTTCTGCGGGCATTTCCCGGACGGAGCCGAAAAGTTCACCGAGGAGCAACTCGAGAACGAGACCAAGCCCGAGTGGTACTTGCGTCAGCTGCTGGGGTCCGCCAACTTCGAGGGCGGCCGGTTGCTCCACGTCCTGTCCGGCAGTCTGGGCTACCAGATCGAGCATCATCTGTTCCCCGATCTGCCGAGCAATCGTTACCCGGAGATCGCGGAACGGGTCCGCGGATTGTGCGAGAAGTTCGATGTGCCCTACACGACCGGGCCCCTGTACCGACAGTACGGGCAGACGCTGCGCACCATCCTGCGACTCACGCTGCCGAGTGGCTCCCCCGCCGGGGGCGGCCCGCGCGGTCGAGCCCCGCGGGCGAGTGCTGAGCAGTTGGGCCGGCACGCCGGCACGGTCGCCCCGCAGGCCGCCGTGGCGTGAGTGCGCAGCCAGTTTGCGCCTTGCCTCCGGGAGGTCGCCACACGACGCCTCGGCTGTCGGGCACCGCGATGCCTTCCCGGTGACAGATGTCGAGCAAGTGGGGGTCCGACGTGACCAGCGGCGCCGTAGCTGCGCCGGTAACTACACGCTGCCGCCGCGTCGAGGGGTAGCGGGTCGAAGGTCGCGTCGACTCGCTGGAGCCGGGCTTGGCGTCAGGCCCGCTCACCCGGGTCGGCGGTCGCGTGCGGCCCGGCCGCCAGCTCCGCGAGCGTGACCGCCGACACCGCAAGTGCCACTGGCAACCGGCGAGGTACACCGGACGCCTGTTGACAGGGGGGTGCTCACGTCCGCCCGGTCGACGCGGCGCAGCCACTCCAGATCACGACGGGGAACGGCCAGCAACTTCGCTGCGTCACAGGTCGAAATACTCGTCCTCGAGCCACACTCGAAGGACATCCGGCTCGGCGGAAAGCCGTCTCCGCACGACCGCGGCCTCCTCGGCCGCCACCGAGAACCGCAGCACTTCCGTGCGGTACACCCCGGGCGCGCCGAAGGAGCCGGTAAGCGAGAAGTCCCCGTTCGAGTAGGCCCTGGCGATTTGGAAGACGCGCCGGTCACTCTGCGCCGAGTCAGGGTCAGCGCCTCAGGTGCCCGACCAGCGGGTGACGGTCGCGAGCAGCTGCGGCGCGATCCACCAGTGACGTGGCCGGCCGGGTACGGAGTGCGCCGACGTGAACGGCGTAATGATGTCGCGCTCCGCCAATGTCGCGAGCGCCGAGCGCGCTGCCCGTTCCGACACGTCGATCTGCTTGGCAATTGTTGCCGCGGATAGGACCGGATGCTGCGGGAGTAGCTCGACGATGCGATGCGCCGCGGAGTCCGCGCGGACGTCGGCGAGCCGTGCCTTCCATGCCTCGATGAGCTCGAGCACCTGCTCGAACAACCGCAGCGTCGCCTCGCTCGCGGTAGTGATCACTTCGGCGAACCAGCGCACCCACGGATCGGGCTCACCAAGTCGGTACTGAGTCAGCCCCGCGAGGTACGCGCCGCGGTCGATAGCAATCGGCACGCTGATCGGCGGCGGAACGTCCAGCGCGAGTCGCCGGACCAGCAGCCAGCCGACCAGGACCCGGCCGATGCGACCATTGCCGTCGCCGTACGGGTGGATGCATTCGAACTGCGCATGCGCGACGGCGGCTTGGGTGACAGAGTCGATGTCGTCCCGGTTGAGATAGGCGACCAGGTCGTCCATCAATCCCGGCACTAGCTCGGGTGGGGGAGTCACGACCGCTGCGTCCAGCGGCGACGTCCCGCCGATCCAGCCCTGGACCGGGCGGAACTGCCCGACCATCTCCGCCGGCAGCCATTGGTGCGGGCCGTGCATCAGGCGCGCGTGCCAGCGGTGAAGCAGCGCCACCGACATCGGCTCACCGCTCCCGGCGATGGCATCCGCGACAACTGCGAGGTTGTTGGCGATCCACTCCGCGGTCTCGCCGACCTCGGGATCGATCTCCGCTACCGCGACGTCGGGGAGGGGGGCGCGGACCCCTTCGATGTATGACGACGCGACGCCTTCGGCGCGCAGAAGTAGACGAGCCAGCGGCTCCCAACCGACGGGCAGCCGGTCGGTCACGCGACGTCCGGCCGCGGCAGCCTGCTCCGTGCGTCGGACCGTGGTCTCGCTGAGCGTTACGTCGCGGCCCGCCAGCGGATCAGGCACCCACGCCGTGACCCGCCGGCCTCGCCAGTCGATCTCGACCTCGTGCCCGGCCAATGCGAGTTTCCTCCAATAACACCTCAGTTACGGAAGGATACGTTACTAGCCCGCCGATTTATGGCGGGTTGCGGACGGCACTCGCGACCGCGATCCGCGCGATTGCCCTGCTCGGCAAGGACGCACAGCGACGCTGGCGCCCCGAGCGCCGCTTCACCAGCATCGTCCAGAGCGCTAGACGGATCAAGTAAATACGCCTTGACAGATCACTCGATAGCGAGAACTCCAACTCGGCCCAAGCCCGGACTACCAAAGACCCGAGGCGTGAAGGATGTCTCGGGACACCTGTGCACGGTGTCCCGAGACATCACAATCGGCGGTGGAGGTGGGATTTGAACCCACGGAGGGGTTGCCCCCTCACACGCTTTCGAGGCGTGCGCCCTCGGCCACTAGGCGACTCCACCGTCGACGAGCCTAGCGGACCGGCGGGTCCACGCGGCGGCGCGCGAAAAACGCTCGGAGCAGTTCACCGGTCTCGTCGGCCGCGACCCCGCCGATCACCTCCGGACGGTGGTTGAGTCGACGGTCGCGTAGCAGATCCCACACCGAGCCGGCCGCCCCGGCCTTGGGGTCCGCCGCCCCGTACACCACCCGGGCGACCCGGGCGAGCCCGGCCGCACCAGCGCACATGATGCACGGCTCCAGGGTGACGACCAGCGTGCAGCCCTCGAGCCGCCAGCTGCCGCGCGCCGCGGCAGCCGCGCGCAACGCCATCATCTCGGCGTGCCCGGTCGGATCGCCGGCCGCCTCACGCGTGTTGCACCCGGCGCCGACCTCAGCCCCGCCCGGGTCGAGAACGACCGCCCCGACCGGGACGTCATCGGTGTCGAGAGCCTCCATGGCCAGCCGAACCGCCCGGCGCATCGCCGGCTCCCAGTCCGCGACCGGGCGGGCGGGGTTCACCCCTCGCGAACGCGTTCGAGCTGCTCGACGCACCCGGCCCGTTCGCAAAGGGCGGTCGTGATGTCGGCCGGCAGCTGGCCCTCCTCGGCGCAAAGTTCGAGAAGCTTCGCGGAAGCGGTTCCGAGGTCGGCGAGCAGTTCGACGTCACCGGTCGGATCCGCCGCCGGTTTGATCGACTCTTCCTCGTCGGCCTCTTCCTCCGCCGGCTCGATCGGTGCCGCCTCCTCGTAGAGGATTCGCGCCAGGCCACTGACCTCGATCACCCGGTTGTCCGAGATGAAGACCCGTGGATCCCCCTCGCCATCGATCCGGACGATGCCCAGCCACTCGTCGTCCTCCTCGACGAACATCAGCGTGGTCTGGGCCGGCGGATCGCCGGCGACTTCGCGGAGCAGATCGGTCAGGCCGTCCAGGTCCTCGACGGCGCCCAGATCCAGCTCAGTGCCGTCCCAGCCGACCTGGGTGCGGGTCAATGCGGCTGCGAAATACGACACCACACGCTCCTTGTAGCCGGTCAGGGATCCGTACTCAACGAACCGCCGCGTCTAATGCCCGCTCGAAGGCCTCACCAAAACCGAGCCGGCCGGCGATCGCCGCCAGCATCTCATCAGCGTAGGCATCCAGATCGGCCAGGACGCTGGCCACCTCGAGTTCGTCGAGCCCGAGATCGTCGAAGATAGACAGGTCGCCGGCCGGCCAGACCTCGTCGAGATCGCTCTCCCCGGGCATGCCGAGTTCGAGTCGGTCCAGCACCTGCCGCGCAAGGTCCCACGCGACCGCGGCGGTGACATCGGAGAGCAGCACGCGGACCTCCTCGCCGCCCACCCGGAGCGCGACGAAGAACTCGTCGGCGACGTTGACGAGGCCGATGCTGCCGATGTCGCCCGGCTGCTGGCGCAGCGCCCCGATCAGGCCATCGAGATCCTCGACCAGGCGCTCCGGAAGAAGGCCGACCTGCCAGACCCCGTCTTCGCGGAACGCGACAGCGGCGAAACTCTCGCCGGTCTCAGCGGCCATGGGTTCTCACCAGGCCGATGGTGGCAGATTCCGGCGCCCGGCGCAGCGCCGAGCCGCCTAGTAACGAGCCACCCGCATCCGGAGGAGCGCCGCGCGGGCCCGGCCGATCTTGCTGCGCCGGGGGGCCACCCGGCTGCGCAGCTCGCGGGCCTCGGCCAGCTCGCGGAGGAACTCGGCACGCCGCCGCCGTCGATCTTCCTGCTCCCCGGTCATTTCCGGGTGATTCCCCCGCTCCGACCTGCTCGAAGCGCCACATTCGCCTATCCGCTGCTTGGCGCCGCCCCGCCGCCGAGCAGCCCGAGGAAGGACAGCCGCCAGACCCGGCGGCACGCGGCACAGGAAAACTCGCCGGCGCCCTCCCCGGCCGGGCGCAGATCCTCCTCGCCGCAGTACGGGCAGTAGAACGGGGTGGCCCGCTGGAGGGCCTCCCCGCCGCTGCTCACCGGGTCACGCCCACCCCGGCGCTCACCCCGGACGTCCCCGCGTCCGCGGCCGCCGCGGCCGCTATCAGCGCCCCCTCGTCGGCCCGGCGCAGCCAGGCCGACAGGCCCTCCCCGGGGTTCCGGTCCGCCAGGTAGTCGCGGAGCACGGTCTCGATGAACTGCGCCGCGGCCCCCGCGGTCACTTTCAGCCCGCGGACCTTGCGGCCGAACTCCGCGCCGGTGACGTCGCCCGCGAGGTGGCCGCCCAGGTGGACCTGGAACCCCTCCACCTGCCTGCCGTCGCGATCGCTCACCAGGGAGCCCTTGAGTCCGATGTCCACGACCTGGAACCGGGCGCAGGAGTTCGGGCAGCCGTTGACATTGATCGTGACCGGCTCGGTGAACCCGGGCAGGCGACGCTCGAGCTCGGCGAAGAGGTCCTGCGCCCGGACCTTCGTTTCGACGATGGCCAGCTTGCAGAACTCGAGCCCGGTGCACGCCATCATGCCGCGCCTGAACACGCTCGGCGTCGTGCGCAGATCCAGCGCCTCGAGCCCGGCGACCAGGGCCGCGACCTCGCCCTGCGGGACGTCGAGGATCACGATCTTCTGCTCGACGGTGGTCCTGATCCGGCCGCTGCCGTGCCGCTCGGCGAGGTCGGCAACGGCGGTGAGCTGGCTACCTGACGTCCGGCCGACGGGGAGCGCCGCCCCGACGTAGAACCGACCGTCACTCTGCCGGTGGACACCAACATGGTCCCGGGGTCCGGCCGGAACCGCCGGTGGCGGACCGTCCGGCAGCTGGGACCCGAGGTACTCGCTCTCCAGCACGCTCCGGAACCGTTCCGCGCCCCAGTCCGCCACGAGAAACTTCAACCTGGCCCGGTTCCGCGACCGGCGGTAGCCGTGGTCGCGGAACAGGCCGGTCACCCCGGCCCAGACTTCCGGCACCCGATCCGGCTCGACGAAGGCGCCCAACCGGACCGCGGCGATCGGGTTCGTGGACAGCCCGCCCCCGACCCACAGGTCGAAACCGGGGCGGCCGTCCGGGCCGAGGACGCCCACGAAAGAGATGTCGTTGATCTCATGGACCGTGCACTGGACCGGGCACCCGCTGACCACCGTCTTGTACTTGCGCGGCAGGTTGGAGAACGCCGGGTCCCCGGTGTAGCGGGCGTTGGTCTCCAGCAGGTACGGCGTGCCGTCGATGATCTCGTCGGCGTCGACGCCGGCGAGGGGGCAGCCGAGCATGTTCCGTGGGGTGTCCCCGCAAGCCTCCGTGGTCGAGAGCCCCACGGCGTCGAGCGCCTCCCAGATCGCCGGGACGTCCTCGATCCGGATCCAGTGCAGCTGGACGTTCTGCCGGTCGGTCACGTCGGCGACGTCCCGCCCGTAGCGGGTCGCGATGTCGGCGACCACCCGAAGCTGAGCGCCACTGAGCTGCCCGCCGGGGATCCGGATCCGGAGCATGAAGAAGGGCGCCTCGAGGTCCTCCGGCTCGAGGATGGCGGTGCGGCCGCCGTCGATACCTTCCCGGCGCTGGGTGTACAGGCCGTACCAGCGGAACCGCCCGCGCAGGTCGCTCGGATCGATCGAGTCGAAGCCGCCGACCGAGTACCGGTTGAGGATCCGGTCCCGGACCAGCAGGCCGTCGTTGTCGCGTTTCATCCGCTCGTTTGGATTGAGCGGTTCCAGGTGACCGAGCGCCCATTGCCCCTGGCCACCGCGGGGGGCTGGCATGTCGAATGTCCTTCCGGCCGTGGCGCGCATTGGCGCCGGCGGGATCGCAGTTCGGAGTGGGGCGGGGATCAGCCGCAACAGACCGCGCTGGCGACCCGGACCAGATCGACATGCCGGCGTGCGGTGAGCACGCTGCGGCGAGCGACGTCGGGGGCGGCGGTCATGCGGACAGTGTCGCACAATGCTTGC
The DNA here is from genome assembly GCA_035533475.1 of Mycobacteriales bacterium. Classification (NCBI taxonomy): domain Bacteria; kingdom Bacillati; phylum Actinomycetota; class Actinomycetes; order Mycobacteriales; species Mycobacteriales bacterium. The sequence goes on from DATLTS010000047.1 coordinate 17,896, forward strand.
CCCGTTGCCTCACGTCAATAGGTCCGGCAAGCTCGGGTCGTTGCGTCATCCGGAAAGGTCCGCCTGACACGCGGGGGTGACGGGGGGCTTGTGGGCGGGTTGTCCCTTGGCGGTGGCCAGGGTCAGGAGCTCGTCGGCGA